>JBKHJJ010000018.1:0-16641 GCA_046538185.1 Dehalococcoidia bacterium | reverse complement strand
GCCCTAATGAAGGGAGCTTAGTCGAATGCAATAAGCTGCAGAATAAAAACCGCGATTTGTTGGCCTCGGTTAAAAGGATGCAGAACTACGGCTTGCAGGTGCAGGGAGGGTTTATTGTTGGGTTTGATAGTGACCCGCTTTCCATCTTCAGAAGCCAAATAGATTTCATTCAAAAAAGTGGAATTGTTACCGCCATGGTTGGCGTACTGATGGCCCCTCCGGAGACAAGATTATACAAACGTCTAGAAAAAGAGAACCGCATACTGTCAAGGGGCTCCGGTGATAACACAGATGGTTCCACCAACTTCATCCCCAAAATGGGTCGCGAAGCACTTGTGAGTGGCTATAAACATGTGGTGGATACAATCTATGCCCCCAGGCAATACTATGAGCGTATCAAAACCTTTCTAAGCGAGTATAGACCCGGTGACAAAGGGAGTTTCAAGGTTTCTCCTGTCCATCTAATCGCATTGATAAGGTCAATATGGGCTCTGGGATTCAAGGAAAAAGGGAGAATACACTATTGGAAGCTGGTTGTCTGGACCTTGCTGACAAGACCAAAAACCTTCCCCTTATCCATGGCGCTTGCTGTTGAGGGATTCCATTTCCGCAAGGTCGCCGAGAAAGTACGCGTGTCCCTGACCGGTGATATTGGCAGACTGGAACAAATAGGAGAGCCACTGGGCAAACACGGTTGACGGTATTATCCGGCATCAGACCAAAATGCTGCCTGATATTCCGTTTACCTTGAGAAGCAGCCGCCGGCTGCCTCTGTGGCTCCGTGATCACTTTTGGAGAACCGTGAGCCCGGGTGGGATGGTTGCGTCGCCTGCGGCTCCCCGCAATGACAAGAAGGAAGGGCTCGCAAGGACAAAGAGGGCGTGCCGTGCAAAACGTGTCACTGGTCAGGGTAATGAATCAGCCCCCCTTCCTCTAAGCCTCTCCCGCCAGGAGAGGGAGGATCATCGCGGGCTCGCGATGGCAGCGCAAGTAGACATTGTGCCCCTAATCGCAGAGAAAAGGGCATTTATTTGCAGACTGCTTTGTTTCGATGTATACTATGTTGACTAGTTTCAGTTTAGGTTGTTACAAACTTCTTAGGATTCCGCCAGATTCATATCAAGTGTTGGGTGACCGGGACTCTAACTAAATATTGAAAAAGGAGGTCATCCAATGAGTTTTCAGGACAAGTCGATTCAGTGTTCCGATTGTGGAACCGTGTTCACTTTCTCTGCCCGGGAGCAAGAGTTTTTTGCGTCTAAAGGTTTTACCAACGAGCCCAGGCGTTGTCCTCAGTGCCGAAAAGCCAGGAAACAACAGCGTCGCGGCCCGTCCGATACCTGGGCCAGCTACGCCGGTAAAGCAATGCTGAGTACAGAATACCAGGAGGTATAGTGGTAGTGGTCTTTCCAGGGTATGTGGATTCGTTCAAATGCCGTCACAGTCCGAAGTTCAAGCAGCAATCGCTGACATCGGGGGAAAAACTGAAGAACCGGGTTGCCACTGTCGTCGCGGCCTTGCTCCTTTCAAACAAAGATGGGGCGGCAGTTTCCCGTACCGGTAAAGACAATCTATCGAATAATAGAAGAGGAGAAGGAAAATACGAAATGATTTGAGCCGTCTGCCCAACGATCCGGGCTGCTGGCTCGCATTTCACCGAGTAGTTTAATGAATTTCGAAGCGTTCAATTTGCATCCGAGCGTCATGGCTGGTGTGCGTGCGCTCGGTTATTCCGTACCCACACCAATCCAATCGCAGGTCATCCCGCTCATAATGGAGGGGCGCGATGTCATCGGGCTGGCGCAGACCGGCACAGGCAAGACCGCCGCTTTCGTGCTGCCGATCTTGGAGCGTCTCCGATCAGGTCCTCGAGGACGCGTCCGGGCCCTGATAATCTCCCCGACACGCGAACTGGCCGAGCAGACCTGCGAAGTCATCAACAGTCTGGGGCGGAGGACAGGACTGCACAGTATTTCTGTCTATGGCGGGGTGAGCATGGAATGGCAGACCCTTGGACTGGGCAGCGGCGTTGAGATTGTTGCGGCCTGCCCCGGTCGTTTACTTGACCACCTCTGGAAAGGGACTATCAGTCTATCAGAGCTGGAAGTCCTCGTCATTGACGAGGCCGACCGTATGTTCGATATGGGCTTTCTGCCCGATGTACGCAGTGTTCTAAGGTGCATCCTTCACAAACACCAGACACTGCTTTTCTCGGCTACAATGCCTGCCGATATCCGGCGGCTGGCGCGCGAAATCCTGCATAACCCGGTCACAGCGCAAATCGACCCTCAGCTACCGGCAAAGACAGTGTCACACGCTCTGTACCCGGTACAGCAGCACCTCAAGACGAATTTGCTGAAGCAGATTCTGGGTAGAACTAAGATGGAGTCGGTGCTTGTCTTTACCCGTACCAAACACAGGGCCGAACGCGTTGCACAGCAACTGCTAAGAGCCGGCTATCAGGCGACCTGCCTGCAGGGCGATCTTCCCCAGAGCCGCCGTCAAGCCGCGCTCGAAGCTTTTCGTAACGGCTCAATCAGGATTCTGGTGGCGACCGATATCGCGGCCCGCGGTATAGATGTCCTGAGCATTTCCCACGTCATCAATTATGATATGCCGGCAAGTACGGATGACTATATCCACCGGATCGGCCGTACCGGAAGAGTTAACAAGAACGGAGACGCTCTTACCTTTGTGACCGGTGCCGATGCTGATAAGATAGTCGCCCTTGAACGGCTCCTCGACGCGCCGCTGGAGCGCCTGACACTTGAAGGTTTTGACTACGCCAGGCCTGCGCCGGGCGGAGAATCACGTCTTTCGCAACAGCCACGACGCTATGGCACAGGAAGCAAGAGACCGGTGAGACGCAGCCAGTGATATCCAACTAATATTCCATTAGAACGTGCATGGTATCCGGCCGGGTGCTATCATAGCCCCGGCGGCCACTTCCGGGGTCAGGAAAGCGGCCATCCCGGAAGGTTGCTCCATCTGGCGTGACGTGCCCGGAGGGAGTGGAACCCGCGGGGTGCCGATTGAAAGGCAGCCGCCAGGCTATGGTATCCAGCAAGGAAGCTCAACAAACTCCCTCTTCCTTGAAGGGAGAGGGCAGGGCGGGGTGAATTGGGCCTACCACACACTCCCTCCCGTCAGCTCTTCCCATCTCCTGCGGTAGTCCGCATCTATCCGCTCAGCCCCGCTAATCAGGCCCTTCCATTCGGCCGTCAATCTGGCCGCCTTTTCTTTTAGCACCGCATACCGGCGATTCACAGCAACTACGTTCCGGGAGTCCTCGTAATGGGACGGGTCCGCCTCTGTGAGGGCATGGGTGCCAATATGCAATAGTCTGTGTTGCCCGCCGAGTTCTATGACCTGTGTAAAGGGAACGTGGCGCAGAGTTCCGAGATGTCGGCTACCCTGCTTCAAATCCCGTTGCATTTGCCTGGGTACGGCGTAGTAGTGAACGAATCCTGGCAAGTAGTTCTCTCAGGTCTAAGGGTGACGCTAGATATGCATCGGCGCCCATCTCGATGAAGTCAATTCCAGATCTTTCTTTACTTCCTTGGCCCAAAATGATAATTGGAGTCTGACATATTTGCCGTAGGCGAACACAGAGCTCATCTCCATTCAATCTGTGGCTGGATTCAGCCACGACTACGACATCAGCGTGTCTATTGCACATCTCGGTCAAGGCTTGCTGGCCGCTGCTAGCGCCTACAACCTGGAAACCTGAGTGCTGTAGACTGAAGGTCAACCTGTCTCTCAGCACCATGTCGGGATGAATAAGTAAGATTCTTTCCATTCTAAGAGCCTCCCCCATGATTTAATTACTAGAAGCTAGGCGTGGTAACATTAAGCAGAGTACGTTTGCTGAGAAGAGAATGAAATACCTGTCTGGTGGAAAAAGGGTGTTTATTTGGTGGAGAAAGGTCTCTATTCGGTGGAATCGGAGGCCGTGATAAAGGCGTAACCGACGCCTCTTATAGTGCAGATGATTTTGGGGTCGGCCGGGTCTTCTTCAATTTTTGACCTCAGGCGGTGGATATATTTCTTGAGAAATTCCGGGGCAGCTCCGTAATGTGGTCCCCAGACACTGTTGAGCAGGTTCTTATGGCCGACTACACTGCCTTCATTTCTGACTAATTGGTAAAGAATCTTGTACTCGATAGGGGTTAGCTCCACGGGTTTTCCGTTCACATATACATCATGGGTGGCATAGTTTATGGTAAGCTTGCCACAGAGAAAAGAGGCGGTATGCTTGTCGCCAAGCGGAGAGCAGCGGCGAAGAATTGCGTTCACCTTAGCTATGTATTCCATAGGCGAAGAAGGGGGAATGCAGTCATCGGCCCCCATTTCTAGGGCCCTTACTTTATCCATAACATCCTTGCTTGGGCTGAGAGCAATGAGGGGTACGTCGGAGAAGCTACGGATTTCCCCTATGAGGTCAAAATCATCCGGGGAAGCTGCATCGATTTGAAGCAAAACGATATCCGGCTGCTCCCTGTGTATTAGCTCAGTGGCCTGCCTTGCTTCAGTAGCATGGATTAAGCTTAAGTCTCGCCATCTGACTTTCAAAATAATGGACATAGCTTGTACTAGTTCGTCCGAATCACCAACGAACAAAAACTTCATTATTGCTCCAGTATGGAATAGGGTGCCTCTGTTGGATCATGTCCACCGCTGGCTTCTTACAATCAAACCCATCCTTTAGCCGGGACTAATGGACCAGTACCTTCGTTACCTTATATGTCGCAGGAGAAAGCAAAATCCCTCATTTTCTATTACTTTTGGGGGATTCTTCTGTTTTTGCATTTTGACGAACTTGTTGGGAGATTGGGTTTTCGCATTTGAGATCTAGCCAATGAGATTGCCGCGCTCCCGCCTGCCCGCTCGCCGTAAGACTTCGGCAGGCGAGCCATAGCTATGCGGCAGGCAGGTCGCTCGCAATGACAGAAAAGAAGGGGTTCGCAATGACGAAGGGAAACAGGCTCTTCTCATGGCTCCCCCGCCTGCCAAGGAATTTGTTCGGCCTACTTGGGCCAAAGCTCCAGCGAAGGCAAGCGGGCAGGCCTGGCCCCTCTTACCTTAAGGGGGGAGGAAGGTGTCGGCTTGCTCACCGCGAGAAGTGCGGCTACTACAGCGTGCTTTCATAACAGGTGGGTTAATGGTCTGTCCGTACTAGTTCGCAAGGGTGATTGACGCTTCGCTCGGCGCTGATACAATGAGCCTACGAAAAGGACACACGTGAAGAGAATCAGCGGTTTTTTGGCTGTGGCAGCTCTAGTTGTGGCACTGGCAGGCTGTACTGTTAGTGGTAGTGGCGGCGGTTATGGAGAATCTTATGCCCTCACTGTCACCAGTACCGCCGGCGGATCGGTACCCATCCCCGGAGAGGGGACTTCTAGCTATGCTGAGGGTCAAACGGTCAACCTTCTGGCGGAGCCTGATGATGGCTACGAGTTTGTCCATTGGACCGGCGATGTGGATACTATCGCCAACGTGAACGCTGCCTTAACCACCATCACCACGAACGACGACTACTCGATACGGGCAAACTTCTCAGAGGACCCGGCAGGCCCCCTCGGCATCAACTATACCGAGGAAGACGTGGAGGGCCTTATAATTGTGCTGGTCAATGATGAAAGAGAGCAGTTTGAGCTGACTACTCTTAGTGAGAGCGCTCTCTTGACCAGTTTAGCCAGGGAACACAGCACCAGCATGGTCGAGAACGATTTCTTCGGTCATGAACGGTATCCAGAGGAGAAGCCTCTTGACTATAACCAACCACCGGGGACTATACGAGGAGAGAATCTGGCAAAGATGCCGACCAGACAATACATTCCGGGCCCCTATCTTTCTCTACACGAAGTATGTGCGTGGGCGGTCTCCGGTTGGATGGATAGTCCCGGACACAGGGCTAACATACTCGAACCCCGTTTCACTACCACAGGTGTGGGAGTTTCATTTTCGGACGGGGCGGAGTACGTATACATAACCCAGATCTTCGAGGGCGCCTGCTGAGAGGAAATGCAGCCAGAACGGCTGCCAGTTACATGCGGGGCTTGGGAATGACTCTTGGAGACCCCTGAGCCCGCACGAGGTCGCCACGTCACATGCAGGTTATCGCAATAACAAGTAGAAGGGGTGGCTTGCATAACTCCCCCGCCTGCCAGAGAATCTGTTCGGCCTGCTGGCGCAAAAACTCCAGCGAAGGCAAGCGCACAGCCCATTCCCCTCTTAAGGTAAAAGAGGAATGGGCTCATAGAGATTGCCACGCTCCCGCCCGCCTGCTCGCCGTAAGATTACGGCAGGCGAGCCATAGCTGTGCGGCGAGCAGGTGCTCCTAATCACAGATAAGAAGGGGCTCGCAATTATGAGAGGAAGTGGAGTGTTTCTTTATTGTGACAACAACATGGCCAGCTTGTGGAGTACCTCCGAGACGGTCTCGGAGGGCAAAGTGCATATCAGTTCTACATTTCGGGCGCGCCAATCCAGACTTCTGATCTGGTCAGACAAAATTGCCCCTGCTACCGGTAATCTTGCCGGAATGAGGACTTCAAATGGATATCCCTTAACTTGACTGGTAACAGGACAAAAGATAGCTAGCCCCACCTTGTCGTTGTAGCTCTGCGGTGAGATAACCACCGCAGCACGACGTCCGGCTTCTTCATGCCCGGCTTGCGGATTGAGGGTAATCCAAACCACGTCCCCGCGTCGAGGAATGTAGGGGTGAGGAGTCACCATGCTTCCTTGCCTGCGGCAGCACCCGTATCAATCTCATGATGCAAGTTCTCTCCTGTCACCCTTGCTAACAGTTGTTTCAAGGTCAGTTTCTGTTCGGCTACAGGCTTGATGACGAGTTTCCCGTCGGCCAGCGATATGTCAACGGGTACTTCGTTCTGTAGCCCTATTTCAGCAGCGAAAGATTTGGGGATGCGTAAGGCAAGGCTGTTACCCCACTTCTGGACACGTGCTCTCATGTCAAGCCTCCCTTCGCGGTATCTACATTGAAGATACAACATAGGGAGGTATTTGTCAAGTTTAGGGTAGCGTTAACACACCTGAGATTCTTCGCTTCGCTCAGAATGACAAAGGAAAAGGGGCAGAATGACAAAGGGAAACGGGCTCTTCTCATGACTCCCCTGCCCTCTGATCATTCGACTGCGCCCAGGGCAGGCCTTAAGAGGGGGTCTGAGGAAGCTCTTTTCGAATTATCCCCTCTGATTACGAGGGGGTATTAGGGGGTAGAGCAGATGGGTTGCGACAATGCTCTTGGCCCCCCCCTTACGTTAAGAGGAGAGCCGTGGAAAGGGTTCTCCGTCACGAATGCGTCCGGCAGATTGGACAACTACATTATATTATATATATACATTATTTGGCCTCGCCGCGGAGGGAGCATTTAACAGATTCCGTGTCCCTACCGCTGAGGCTGGATGATCACCTTCAGGGAGTCCCGGGCCTGGGCAACAAGCTGGAATCCCAGGCCGGTTTCGGACAGCCCCAGCCGGTGGGTGATCATATCCCGCACGCGTATTTTGCCGGTCTGTATAAGTTCCAGCGCTGCGGCATAGTCCGCAGGGCCGCCGGCGTAGGAGCTGGTGAGCGTTATCTCATTGCGCCAGAACAGATCGTTCACCGATATGGGAACGGTAACCCCCGGCTCTGTGGGGGCGAAGAAGAGAACAGTGCCTCCCCGCTCCACCGAGTCCAATCCCTGGGTTATGGCCAAAGTGGCCCCGCTGCATATGATCACGAGGTCGGCCAGACGTCCGTCGACTGCGTGGTGCAGATGGCGGGGACTATACTGGTGGGCATGAACAGCAGCGTCGGCCCCAAATGCTCGCGCTGCCTCCAGACGGTAACCGACGATGTCCGTGGCCATGATGTAGCCGGCGCCTGAAGTCCGGGCCAGCTGTATGTGGAGCAGCCCGGTCACGCCGCTCCCGACAACCAGAACGCTTTGCCCCGGCCGGAGATGGGCCAGTCTCTGCCCACGCAGGACGCAAGCCAATGGCTCAACGAAAGTCGCCTCCTCGAAGGAGACTTCGTCGGGCAATGGGAATATGCCCTGTTCCACATTGATGCGCGCGAGACGCAAGTATTCGGCAAAGCCGCCGGGGTCGAAGTTCGTCCGACGCAGAGTATCGCAAACGGTGTGGTGTCCGCTGAGACAGTAGTGGCAGGTATTACAGGGGACATGGTGGGCGGCGCAGATGCGGTCACCCGCTTTGTGATCTTCTACGCCTTCTCCCACGGCTTCAATCACGCCGGCGACTTCGTGGCCTAGGACCAAGGGTGCTTTGTGCAGGCGGTACCATTCCAGCAGGTCGGTGCCGCAGATGCCGCTGGCTTCGACTCGCATTAGTACCTCGCCGGGGCCAATCTGTGGCATGGGCATCTCCTGCAGCCGGATGTCCCGGTTACTGTAATACATGGCTACGCGCATTGTGGTCTATCCTCGGACCGGTTCTCCAATGATATTAGCGGCAAACGCTTTTTTGGTGGGGGAGTACTATTTGGCGAAATGGGCGGAATGCCGGCAAATGCGGGACCCTAAACCTCTCCACCTTTCATACTGTCGTATAGCTCCTGGGCCTGCTCGGGAGTAGCATTCTCGTGGATGACGGCGCGCATGGCTCTTATCATGGCTACCGGGTGATCGTTTTGCCAGATGTTCCTGCCCAGATTAACACCTATGGCGCCTTTCTGGATGCCATCATGAACAAACTGCAGCACTTCGAATCCTGAAGGTACTTTGGGTCCACCGGCAATGACTACCGGAACGGGACAGCCGCGCGTGATCCTCTCGAACCTTTCGCAGTAGTAGGTCTTCACTATTCGAGCTCCCAGCTCGGCGGCGATGCGGCTGGAGAGAGAAAGATAGCGGGCGTCGCGCTTCTTCAGCTCTCTGCCGACAGCGGTAACTGCCATTACCGGGATGCCGTATCTCTCCCCCTCGTCGACAAGTTTGGCCAGGTTGAGCAGGGAATCGTGCTCGTAATCCGTCCCCACGAAGATGGAGATGCCTACAGCAGAGACATTGAGTCGGATGGCTTCTTCCATGGAAGCGGCTATTCCCTCGTGGGCCAGGTCCGCCCCTGCAATGCTTGTGCCGCCGGATACTCTGAGGATAACTGGCTTAGCCTTGCCAGGGTCCACCGATGACCTTAGGACTCCCCTGGTGATGAAGAGTGCGTCGGTGTAAGGCAGAAGCGGTTCGAGGGTCTTGCGCGGGTTCTCCAATTTTTTGACGGGGCCCTGGAAATACCCGTGGTCCACAGGCAAGAATAGGCAGTGTCCGTCAGCCTGGACCAATTGTGCCAGACGGTTTTCCATACCCCAATCCATGTGAAAAAGCCTCCTCTTTGCGATACTTTGGCGGTATTATACCACAGGAATGGAGGAAATCATTTCAACCGACGAGCGAGGACTATTCATTCGAGCTTGCACAGTTATCCACTGATGCGGTATACTACTGCAGGAGAGCTTTCTGGTGACTCTAGCGGAGTGGAACCACCCGTTCCCATCCCGAACACGGAAGTGAAACGCTCCAGCGCAGACGATACTTGAGGGGGAACCCTCCGGGAAAATATGTCGTTGCCAGGAAGCTCTCATTTTTGCACTGAAACCAATCTACCCACCACCAGTTCTCATCGTTCGTGGAGCCCTTGTTATGGTATTATTCGTGAAAAAAGAGAGTAGAGAAATGAATGCGGTACAGACCGTTAAGCTCACCAAGCAGTTTGATGGCTTAGTAGCGGTAAACGGCGTTGACCTGGAGATAAAGAAAGGTGAGCTTTTCTCCCTTCTGGGCCCTAATGGGGCAGGGAAGACCACCACCATCAGGATGCTGTGTTGCCTGTTGAAGCCAACAAAAGGGAGCGCTTCCGTATTGGGCTACGATATTGTCAAGGAGCCATTCAGGGTCAAGAGACTCATCGGCGTATCGCCGCAAGAGACCATCCTCTCTGAGCGCCTTAACTGCTGGGAAAACCTGGCTCTGATTGGCAGAGTCCATGGCCTGAGCTCCGACGACGTAGGAAGGCGGTCGAAGGAACTACTGGAGACAATGGGGCTTATGGAAAGGGCCAAAGACCTGGTACGGAACTTCTCCGGAGGGATGAAGCGCAGGCTCAGCATAGCCATGGCTCTGATCTCCGACCCGCAGGTCCTGTTTCTGGACGAACCTACCTTAGGGCTCGACCCACAGGCAAGAAGGGTCATCTGGGAGTATATAGCCGAGCTTAGGGGGAGAAAGACCGTTCTGCTGACTACCCACTACATGGAAGAAGCAGACTTCCTTTCCGAACGGATCGGGATTATCGACCAGGGAAGGATTGTGGCGCTGGGTACGTCTCAAGAACTGAAGACAAATCTCCTTGAGATGCGCAGTATGGTCGTGTCAGCGGAACACCTCACCGGTGAAGTCATGGCGGATTTGCAGGGCAAGTACTCCAGCCTGGAGCTAACCAGAGATGGGCTGAGGATTTCGGACAAGGACCTGGACTTCAGAGAGATAGTGGACTACCTGCATTCTCGGGAAGTCACCGTTTATTCTGCTGCCTTGGAGCAGCCGACGCTGGAGGACGTCTTTATCCAGATAACGGGAAAAAGGCTTAGGGACTAGAAGGGAGGCAGGAAATGAGATTCTGGGAAATCGGCAAAAGGAACCTCAAGGAGATTTACAGAAACCCTGTGCTCCTGGGCTTTCTCCTGGGAATGCCTTTGGCCTTTATGCTGGTATTTACCGCCGCCGCCGGGGGACAGGCCGGCCCCATTGCCATGAGCATAGCGGACGAAGACGTTTCCCCAACGTCATCCGCCTTCATACAGTATCTTGGCAGCATAGAGGCTATCGAAGTGAATGAGCCGATATACACAGAAACGTCTCAGGCTCAAGAGGACCTGGATGAGGGCAGAATATCCTTCTATTTGCTCATCCCCTCGGGGTTCGAGGAGGCGAAACAGACCCAGCAGACTGTCAACCTGGAGTTGACATACAAGGAAGGAGACCCGATGATAGGCCTGCAACTGAAGCCGATAATAGAGGCTGTGGGCTCTGAATTCCTGGGAGTGGCTCCCCCTCTAAATGTGGAGCTAAAGGGAACGCAGAGCGAGATAAAGAGCCTGGCCGTCAATTTCTATGCTCCCGGCATAGCCGTCTACGGGCTCATGATTTTGATTTCTACGGCGGCGGAGATAATTGCCGGTGATAGGGAGAAGGGGTTTCTGTCTCGAATGTTCACTACCCCGGCAAGGCCATGGGACTTCATTCTGGGCTACTCCCTGCCCTTTATCCCGGTGCTCATCGTCTCCACGCTGATCTACCTTGGCGTGGGGATGGCATTGGGCTTGACCATTGTCGGGAATCTGGGGCATGCCTTCCTTATCTTCTTCCTCATCGGGCTTTGTGCCATCGGGATAGGCATGATAGTGGGTAGCCTGGTCAAGAGCGAGTCTCAGGCAGGTGTGTCCTGGCTCTTCATCGTTCCCATGGCCATGATCTCCGGGGCCTGGTTCACAGTGGAGGGTATGCCGTCGACCCTTAGGAGAATTGCCGAAGCCCTGCCCTTCATACACGCCATAGACGCCTCCCGGGCTGTTATCAACGGCTCGTCGTTCTCAGCCATTACACTCGACATTTACTGGCTTATCGGCTGGGCAGTCGTCCTGTTTGCTGCTGGAATTGCATTATTCAGAAGGACGATGGTGAGTTAAGGTCGATTATGCACTGTCCCTTAACCTGTCACCTATCCAGCTGGACCAGGTCGAATTTCATGCGGTCCCTGGCGGCAAGGACCTGAATCCCTGTCTCGTCGGTCAGTCTCCTGGCTAATTCCCAGGGCTTCGCTCGCCACATGGTCATGCCGAAATGAGTGAGTATGGCTGTCCTGGGCTTAAGTTCCTCGATTATACTCTTCGCCTCAGGAAGGGATAGATGGTCGAGGGGTGCTCCGGGCTTCAACCGGACTACATTGATGATTAGCAGATCGCCTTCATAGTGACTTGCCAGGCCTTCGAAATACCTGGTGTCTGTAATCCAGGAGAAAGTATGCCGCGGCGTCCGGAAGATGAACCCGTACGTTTCTACCGGATGTATGTGCCTGACTGGCGTCCTGAGGGAAACATCGTCTATCACGTAAGACCCGCCTTCGGTCAGCACCTCCAAATGCTGGAGATACGACCGCAGATAAGAGAAGACGACAGGGTCTCCACTGAGGGCGTCGCCGGGGGCAAAGACCGTGCCGCGTTTCTTCAAGCCGCCGTCGGTCATGGCTTCGATCATGATGTTGACATCGCCACTGTGGTCCAGATGTCTGTGAGATAGAATAATGGCCGCGAGTTTGGTAGGGTCGAGTTTCGTCCTGGCGGCCTGGACCAGGCAGCCGGGACCGGGATCAAAGAGTATCTGAGTGTTGCCGAGGGTAAGCCAGGCGCCTCCTGAAGCTAGAAACTGGCGGGCTACTACGAATCTGGCACCGCCGGTACCCAGGAAAGTAATCGTGTCGCTCGGTTCAGCCATCGGTGAATTATAGCAGGCAGAACTGGTAAAATGATAAAGTACGGCCACAGACAGCCTATGAGCTACGCAGCAGCCCGCAACAGTCTTGCCATCCAGACCTTCGGCCTTTCCAGGAAATTCGGGGATCTGGTAGCGGTGGACGCCGCAGATTTGTCTATCGAGGAAGGAGAACTATTCTCATTACTGGGACCAAATGGGGCCGGCAAAACGACCGTTATCAAGATGCTGTGCTGTCTGCTCAGGCCGAGCAGTGGTACAGCCACGATCATGGGTCGTGAAATATGTCAGGAGCCCATGGGAGTGAAGCAAATAATAGACGTTTCGCCACAGGAGACGGCAATAGCGGAGCACCTTAACGCCCGGGAGAACCTGAGTTTGATTGGGGGCATACACGGACTGGCGAAAGAACAGGTGAAGAAGAGGTCGGAGGAACTCCTGGAGATGGTCGGCCTGGCCAGGAGGGCGAAAGAGCAGGTATGGAAGTTCTCGGGGGGGATGAAGAGGAGGCTCAGTATCGCTATGGCTCTGGTTTCGGATCCTCAGGTGTTATTCTTGGATGAACCCACGCTGGGTCTCGATCCTCAATCCAGAAGGGGCATATGGGAACATATAGCAGGACTCAAGGGGAAGAAGACGATAGTGCTTACGACTCATTATCTGGAAGAAGCTGATGCCCTCGCAGATAGGATAGCGATAATAGATGAAGGCAAGATAATAGCCCTGGGAACCCCCCAGGAGTTGAAAGACAGCATCTCAGATATGCGGGTTATGGTGCTCCGGGCAAAGAACCTGGCCCCTGAGGTAATAGGCGGTCTAAAAGAGATATACCCGGAACTCAAAGTAACTAATGAGGGAATTGAGATCACAGCCAGAGAATTGAGTTTGTACGATATAGTAGATTACCTGCGTCCCAGGGGAGCTGCTATCCAGTCCATGTCTCTGAAACAGCCCACATTAGATGACGTATTTCTGCACCTTACAGGGAAAGAGCTGAGAGAATGAGATTCGTGGAACTGGCCAGGAGAAACTCCAGGGAGATGTGGCGGGATCCCGTATACATGGGCCTTGCAATAGGGATTCCCGTAGCTTTCCTGGTCATATTCTGGGCACTAGGTCGTAACATAGGAGACCAGGGCTTTCTCACTACCACCATGCTGGTACCGGGAATAGCTGTCTTTGGCTTTGCCTTCCTGTTAATGTTTTCAGGTATGGCGCTTGCCAGAGATAGGGAAGGCGCATTTCTACCCAGGCTGCTCACCGCGCCACTCAAGCCACGTGATTTCATTCTTTCCTATTCACTGCCGTATATCCCCGTAGTGATCTCTCAAATAGCAGTGTGTTTTGGTGTAGGAGTCTTTCTGGGACTGGAGATGCCGCAGGATGTAGGCCATGTGCTTCTGGTCTTTGTCATCCTCCTTGTCATGGGGGCAGGGTCTGTGGGGCTGGGAATGATTTTGGGGTTGCTTTTCAACGTAAATCAAGTGTCGGGGGTTGGCTCCGCGATAATCGCCCTGGTAGCGTTGCTGGGAGGAATCTGGATAGAATTGGAGGCCATAGGCGGGGTGTTCTATCAGGTGGGAAACGCTCTTCCTTTTGCCCATGCTATTGGTGCGGCCAGAGATGTCATGATGGGGGTGGGCTTCACCGGCATCGCCACGGACCTCTACTGGGTCCTTGGCTATACCTTGCTGTTCTTCGCCGCAGGAAGCGTTCTGTTCAGGTGGAGAATGGTAGAATGAACCGAACTGCAACGCGTCCAGGGGGTAAGAGGCAATAGTGCCAGGGCTGGAAGCAGAAATTGCCCGGCTGGTACGGGAGTATCAAGCCAGGACCGGGAAGTTAGTGACCGTCGGCACGGTTGAATCGGCCACCGGCGGCAGGATAGCCGATCGGATGACCAATGTGCCCGGCAGCTCCGATTACTTCAAGGGCTCGGTAGTAGCTTACAGCAACGAAGTGAAGGTCGTCGTGGTGGGGGTGAAAGAGGCAACCATTGAGAGCTATGGCGCCGTGAGCAAGCAGATAGCTGTGGAAATGGCCCAAGGTGGCAGAAAGCTGCTGAATGTGGACATATGTATTTCCGACACTGGAATTGCCGGCCCCTCGGGTGGAAGCGCCGACAAAGCGGTGGGGTTGTTCTACCTGGGCCTGGCAGCCGGAGATGAGAGCTTCAGTCAGAAATATGTCTTTTCGGGAACCCGGGAGGAAAACAAGCGAGACGCCGCCGAGGCTGCGCTGGCCATGCTGAGGGAATACCTGCTGCGGTGCATCGAAGCCAGATGAGGTAGTGTGAGTCTTTAGCCTCGTGCAGCAAAACACTGAAGGGTCGCACTACATTCAGGCAAGGAGGTTGAGAGCGATGACAACTGAGCGATTCACTGTAGATGGAAGTCAACTGGTCGAGAAGATCAAGGAGCTAATACACCAGGGAAATATCAGAAGAGTCCGTTTGATACATAAGGGACGTGCTCTGATAGACATTCCTCTGTCAGTAGGTGTGCCCGTAGCGGCGGCAACGGTCCTGGCGGCTCCGGTGCTGGCAGCGCTGGGAGCCATTGCTGCACTGGTCACGGAATGCACTCTGGAGGTGGAGAGGATAGACGATACACAAGAAGAGCAGGACGAAAAGCAGTAGTACATGGCCATTTTTCCGCTGCAGCGGTTGGGCTGCTGAGAGGACTGCCGGGCTAAACGAGCTGGGATCGCACGTGTGGTCATCACGACAAGGAAGAGGTGCATACAATGAAAATGGAGGAACTCCCGCCGGCAATTAAGCCTAGAATAGAACGGCTCCTTTGAGTTATACTCTTCATAGCATGGCATCCTTCGATACAGGTGAAATCAAGTCAAGGGCAAAAGACAGTTTTACCGACACCTGGATGGCTACGGCGAAGCTCATCCCTACCGGCACCCAAATCTCTCTGACAAGAAAGGGCAAGGCCCATCCTGTACGTGAACTGGTTCAACGGTCTCGCCAGATTCTACTCGACCTGGGCTTTGATGAGGTGGAAAATCTCACTATGTTGCCCGACAGCGACGTGGTCAAGCAGTACGGGCCGGAAGCCCGGGCTATTCTGGACAGGGCTTTCTATTTGGCGGAATTGCCCCGTCCCGACATAGGGCTGAGTGCGAAGAAAATAGCCCAGTTGAAGACGATAGCAGAAGGAATTGATATCGAAAGGTTGCAGACCATTTTGAGGAACTACAAGAAGGGGGAAATCGAAGCGGACAATCTGATCGAAGAGCTCATTGCCGGACTGGGCATCACCGATTACCAGGCTACGGAACTTCTGGATAAGGTTTTCCCCGAGATGAAGGAATTGAAACCGGTACCGTCCAGCAACACGCTCAGAAGTCACATGACGGCTACCTGGTTTCATAGTCTGGCAGCGTTGCAGGACAAAGCCAGCTTTCCGGTTGCTCTGTTCTCCGTGGGCCCCAGATATCGCAATGAACAGAGGGAAGATGCCCGGCATTTGCGATTTCACCATTCGGCATCGGTCGTAATCATGGACCCCGAAATGTCTCTAGATGCAGGAAGGGCGATCACCAGGGATATCATGCAGCAATACGGCTTTTCCGATATCAAGTTTGAGACCAAGGTAGCAACCTCCAAGTACTATGCCCCCGAGCAAGAGCAGGAGGTGTTTATTAAGTACGGGGGCGCCTGGCTCGAGATAGCGGACATTGGAATGTATTCACCCTTGGCTCTGGCCAACTTCGACATCAGGTACCCGGTGTTCAATGCAGGTTTTGGCATCGAGCGACTGGGGATGCTTATCTATGAAGTTGACGATGTGAGGAAGCTGGCATATCCCCAGTTCTCCGTAGTCGAGTACTCCGATGAGGAGATAGCTAAGTCTATTAGCTACATAGAAAGCCCCAGTACAGCCAGGGGAAAGGAAATCGCCAGGGCAATTGAGGAAACCGCCCGAAAGCACAAGGATGAGATTGCCCCGTGTGAGTTTGTGGCCTGGAAGGACGACTCTATCGAGGTGAAAGTTGTGGAGAGGGAAGCAGGTAAGAGATTAATCGGTCCCGCGGGCTTCAACGAGATCTGTGTTGCCGATGGCGGTATTTACAGCGATGTTGCGCCTTCGGGTGTACACACCGGAATAAAC
>JBKHJJ010000017.1:0-16781 GCA_046538185.1 Dehalococcoidia bacterium | reverse complement strand
TTGAGCCACGAGCTCGTGGAGAAGAGACTTCTTCCCTTTCTGGCCAATCCCATGCTGAACAAGTTGGACGACTCAGCTATTTTTGAAGTCAGCGGGAGACTGGCTTTCACAACCGATAGCTACGTGGTGAACCCGGTCTTTTTTCCCGGCGGCAACATAGGCAGACTAGCCGTTTGTGGCACTGTGAATGACTTAGCTATGAACGGAGCCAGGCCTCTATATCTGAGTCTGTCGGCTATCATAGAGGAAGGTTTTCTCTTGAGGGAGCTTGAACAGGTAATGCAGTCGGTGAAGGATGCTGCTGAAGAAGCCAACGTAAGCATAATCACCGGCGACACCAAGGTCGTGAATCGGGGGCAGGCTGATAAGTTATTTATCACTACCTCCGGAGTAGGGCTAGTTCCTCCCGGGGTTGATATCTCGGGAGCCAATGCCAAAGCCGGAGATAAGGTTCTGTTGAGCGGGACTATTGGCGACCACGGAATAGCTGTCATGAGTCAGCGCGAGGGGCTGAAATTCGCCATGGCTTTGGAAAGCGACTGCGCTCCGCTAAACAAACTGGTATCCGAACTCCTGGAGGTTTCCCCCGGAATTCATAGCCTGCGTGACCCTACGAGGGGTGGTCTGGCCACGACACTTAACGAACTGGCCCGCCAGTCCAGGGTCGGGATTGTCATAGAGGAGACGGAAATACGGGTCAAGGAAGAGGTCAGAGCTGCTTGCGAGCTGCTGGGGCTGGATCCGGTCTATGTGGCCAATGAAGGAAAGGTGGTGGCTATAGTAGACCCGGCCGATGCCGGGAAGGTTCTGGCCCGGATGAGAAGGAATAAATATGGCAGGGATGCTGCCATAATCGGCAAGGTGACCAAAGAGCACCCCGGGAAGGTAATAATGAAGACGAAGCTCGGCCCCTCTAGAATCGTGGATATGCTGTCCGGGGAACTGCTACCCCGGATTTGCTAGCTGGTTTGACAGCTAAAATTTGGCGGTGCTACACTTCGCTCACCTGTGAAACGTGTTGGCATTCTGTATCATCCCTTACTAGGCAAGGCCCGAGACTTAGCTGAAAAGCTAGAAGAGTTTGTGTCCTCCCAGGGAATTTCCTCGTGGCGGTTCTCGACCGAAGAAGAAGATCAAGCTAAGCGGCAAATGGCTGGCACCGAATTGGTGCTCAGCATCGGTGGAGACGGTACTGTCCTGCGTGTTGCTCGAATCGTAACCCCGCTGGCCGTGCCCATTCTGGGTATAAATCTGGGTAAGCTGGGATTTATCACAGAGATAGGTGGCAACGAGGCTTTGTCTGGTTTGCCCCATTTGCTACAAGGGGAAGGTTGGATCGAGGAAAGAGCCATGCTTGAGGCTCAAATTGGAGACACAAGGTTTCACGCTTTGAATGACGTGGTACTGCGGGGTGTTGCTGTTCGACTGGTCAATATAGAAGCGAGAGTTGACGGCACTCCGATAACTACTTACCGGGCTGATGGGGTGATTACAGCTACAGCTACCGGCAGCACAAGCTATGCTCTGGCATCTGGGGGGCCGGTCCTATATCCTCAATCTAGGGAAATCATTCTCCAGCCGATATCCTGTCATCTGGGACTGCGCCACGCACTGGTATTGCCTGAGCAAAGCATGATTGACTTGAAGGTAGTCCGCAAAGACGAGGTTTTGCTTAGCATTGACGGGCAGGTTGAATTGGCAATACCGGACGGCGAAAATGTCAGGGTGAAGCTCAGCCCCCATGTAGCTCGCTTCTTGAGAATGCACGAGCCGGCATATTTCTATAGCTCGCTGTGGCAAAAGCTAAGAGAAGGAGGGAATGCTGACCGATATCAAGGTTGAAAAGGCGAGAGTGAGCGATGCTGCCTCAATGCATCAGATGATCAGTCATTTTGCTGAACGGGGGGAGATGTTGCCCCGTGCCTTATCTGAGATATATGAGGATATAAGGGACTATTTCGTAGTAAGGGAAGCAGGTCAGGTTGTTGCTTGTGCTGCACTGCACGTTACCTGGATCGATTTGGCTGAGATCAGATCACTGGCTGTCGATGAAAAGGAGCAGAAGCAGAGGATTGGCTCTTTGCTCGTCCAGGCCTGTCTTGAAGAAGCCAGGGAACTAGGCATCCCCAGGGTTTTTTGCCTCGTCCGTAAGCCTGCTTTTTTTGAAAAACATGGCTTTCAGCTAATCGACAAAATGGAATTGCCCCAGAAGGTGTGGACGGAATGTTATCGCTGTCCGAAGTTCCCCAACTGCGACGAAGTAGCTCTTGTTTGCCATCTTTGAAGCTGTACGCCGGAGACAAATAGGGCAATTCTAACTACGGTAGGAGAGCATTGGAACAGGAAAAGGACTTAGCTTCCCAGCATATTTATCACGGCCAAGTGGTGAACCTGCGTCTGGACACTGTCCAGAAGGCGAGCGGCGGTAACACCGTTAGGGAAGTGGTGGAGCACAGTGACTGCATAGCTGTAGTGGTCCTTGATGAACAGGGTAACGTCCTTCTGGTTCGTCAATTCCGCCACGCCGTGGGTAAGTCTCTGCTCGAGATACCGGCTGGCGGCATTGACCCGGGAGAAGAACCCGTTGATGCTGTGCGCCGCGAACTGCAGGAGGAAATAGGTTACCTCCCACGCAGAATTGAGAAATTGGGAGGTTTCTACTCCGTCCCGGGTTATGGAACAGAGTACCTACATTGCTTCGTGGCTACCGACCTTGTGCCCAGTCAACTGGTGGCCGCGGATACTGCCGATATCGAGGTAGTCCGTGTTGCCCAGGATGAGATACCCCCACTTATTATCTCAGGCGAAATCTGCGACGGCAAAAGCGTCGCTGCCCTGTTAATGTTCCTCTTCATCCGGTCAGGCTGAGGCGCGGCTAAATTGCTCTTGCCTTACACTCGTCGGGATTGCCTGGTCTTGCTAAATCCGGATCCCCAATCACGGAAAGAGGATTAGTTCGTGTGCCACGCTATTCACCGGTGAAGACCGGCTCTCGCTTTTCCACCAACGCTGCCATCCCCTCCTTAGCGTCCTTTGTCTGCTGTACCCACTGCACAGTTTCCAGTTCTATTTTCAATCCCTGGTCAATGGTGGTGTCAAGTCCGCGACTCACTGTGTCGAGGATTGCCCGCATAGCAATTGGTGCCTTCTTTGCCAGTACCTTGGCGAATTCTCTGGCATCGTCCATCAATTCCCCTGGCTGAGATATCTTGCTCACGAGTCCGATACTCAAAGCCTCGGGGGCGTTTATTCTGGCACCGAACAGAAGCATTTCAAGTGCTTTAGTCTTACCCACGAGCCGGGGCAACCGCTGTGTGCCACCCCAGCCCGGCATAAAGCCCAGGCCAATTTCGGGCAGTCCTATCACTGCTCTCTCGGAGTTGACCATTATCCTGAAGTGGCAGGATAAGGTCAGCTCGCAGCCACCGCCGAGGGCAAAGCCATTCACTGCGGCGATTACGGGCTTGGGATACCTCTCGATGTATCTGAACACCTCGTGGCCCCGGGATGCAACCTTGTCACCCTCTGCTGATTGAGCTGCCTTGACGTCAAGACCAGCCGAGAATCCCTTTTCGCCTGCGCCGGTAATGATTATGGCTCTCACACCTTTATCCTTTTCCCACTCGGTGAGGACAGCCTGCAGCTCATCAAGCAGGGTCAAGTTTATCGGGTTTGCCGGCGGCCGGTTCAGGGTAATTACGCCGACATTGTCATCCCTGTCCACAATTAAGTTCTCATAAGCCATGCGCTGCTCCTTGTTCTGAGATTTCTCAATGGGATGTTAGCATCCGCAACCGTGACTCGTCAACGGCCAGAAGGCAATGGGTGTCTACGTTATGCGGTTGCCGAACTTCGCAAACTGATGAAATGTGAATGGACTATGGCGTGTCTATTGCTCCGTGGCGTGGCTTCCCACTTGCTCCAACACCCACGAGCACCACCCTTCCATTCCTTCGCCTGTCTTACAGGAGACCTGGAATATCTCGGCTTCTGGGTTTAGCCCCGAGATGGAACGACGAAAGGCGGCAATATCGAAATCAAGATAGGGCAGAAGGTCCATCTTGTTTATTATCACAGCATCCGCATCTACGAAGATTAAGGGATATTTGGTGGGTTTGTCATCTCCTTCAGGGAGGCTGGAAATCACTACTCGCTTGTGCTCCCCCAGAATGAATTCGGAGGGGCAAATAAGGTTGCCTACGTTCTCGATCAAGACCAGGTCCATGTCGTTGAGTGGCATTGCGTTCAGGGCTGGCTCAATCATGGCAGCCATCAGAGAACAACTCTCTGGCATGTTCCGGGTGTTTATTTGTACTACTGCCCTTGCCTCGCCCTGCACTTTCTCAGCGTCTACTGTGGAAGCAACGTCACCTTCGATGACACCTACTTTCAACCTGCCTTTCAGTCTGGCCATAGTTTGTAGAATGAGACTGGTCTTGCCGCCACCTGGAGATGACATAATGTTGATAGCAAAGACCCTGTGCCTGTCCAGTAGCTGTTGATTTCGGCCAGCAATGGTCTCATTAGCCTCCATAATATTCTGAATAACTTCTATTCTTTTCATTCTACTTCCAAGCTTTCGATATAGAGTTCTCGTCCCTTCGTTATTTCTATGCTCTGTGCCTGGCAGTCAGGACAAGACCAGAGCGTATCCTGGGGGTGGAAAATTGCGGAACAGTTCCTGCAACGCAATTGAGTGGGCACTGATTCAAAGTGGAGCACTGCTCCTTCAGCAATGGTGTCCTTGCTGAGAGAATCAAAATAGAATTGAATACAATCGGGGACAAATCCAGACATCTCGCCAAGTACCAGGTTGATCTGGATAATCTTCGTGGCTTCTGCCTCACCGGCTTTAGCTAAGGCAATATTGACAATGTTCTCAGTTATTCCTAATTCATGCATCTAGCTAAGCAAGGCCAACCGCCATATTGTAGGTCACTTCGTCCTTCAATTCAATCAGGGTTCCAGGGTTCTCCATCAAGCCTTACGTACCCTTCGTGGACAACTCGTCTTCGTCCTTTTACCTGTCCTCTCCGGCAATCCTGAGTATCCCTACTTCAGAACGTCTTTTCCCCATGACTTATGCAGGTCTTTTATATCGTCTATTATGCTTCTGCAGGCATCGAATGCCGGGCCCCTGTGAGAGGCGGAAACCACTACCAGAAGAATGTTCTCCGATACGCCCAGGAAACCCTCCCGATGGATTATGGCCACGTCCCTGACGTCGAATCCATTGATGGCGCTCTTCTCTATCTCCTCTAACTTCCGGGTGGCATAATCATCGTTCTCAAATTCCAAGCCAAGCCCTTCGGGGAATTCGCGTACGGTGCCCAAGTAAATTGATAATGCCCCTACTTCAGGGTCCTTGAGCTTCTCAGTTATCTCATCGATGGAGAAGTCTTCTCTTCTTATCTCAATCATGGCGGCTAGCTGATGTGCCTAAGTGTCGAGCATTTATCCCTAAGCCTTGCTGTTCGGTGGTAACTTGTGCTGCGTTGTCTGTAGTCGCTATGAATTCTCTTGACCTGCGTCCTTTTGGTTCCGGCGATGGAGCTATATCTGACAGGTGTCACAGCTTGTGGCAGAGCAGGTACCGCAAGAGGACTTCCCCCCGACACGGGCGGAAGCCCCTTCGCTGCTTCTGGAGACAGCGGCGAAAGAGGAGACTACCCGCATAGCGCTATGGTGACAACGTGGGCAAGAGGCACCTTCGTTCGAATGTGAATGGTGGCAAAGTAACTCAAACCTGGTGTTGCAGCGGGGGCAACGATATTCATAGATGGGCATTATTAGTCTTCTCCTTCGTCGAAAGCTTTTAGATATACGTCAGGGACTCTAGGAACCTGGGCATCGCTCCATGTCTTAAGACAGGTCAAGCAACAAAAATTGTGATGCTCAACTGCCCGTGGGCCTTTCCATCGCGAAACCATGAGCCAGCCCTCAAGCACCTCGCAGGGTGGCTCGTCTGTGGTAGGTTTGACCTGTTTTCCGCAAGAGTGACAGATGAAATATCCCTGGGGCATAACCCTCCCGTCTTCGATCTTATCTTTTGCTCGCGATACAGCCTACCGACTAGGCGGCCACCACCTCCTTAACTTCAGGCACCTGTTCCCTGAGTACTCGCTCAATGCCGTTCTTCAAGGTCATGCTGGCCATTGGGCAACCTACGCAGGCACCGGTCAGCTTCAATGTCACTACTCCATCCTTAACATCTATTAGTTCGACATCCCCTCCATCGGCCAACAATGCCGGCCTCACCTGGTCAAGGGCCGCTTGCACCTTATCGCGCATATTTCCTCCTACCCTGATCGCGTTCACTAACTATCGCGGCAATCAGGATTTCAACGCTAAATTTTAGAGCCAAAGTCACTAATTGTCAAATTAGAGACGACCATGGTGTAGGCCACAAAGTAGGGAAGTTGGTAGCGAGGAGAGAGATAATCTATAATACGGTTCTGGGAACAGACCGCATGATCTCTGTAGAAGAAGCCTTGAAGA
Source organism: Dehalococcoidia bacterium (assembly GCA_046538185.1). Lineage (GTDB taxonomy): Bacteria > Chloroflexota > Dehalococcoidia > GIF9 > AB-539-J10 > RBG-13-51-36. Next base: position 10,283 of record JBKHJJ010000017.1, on the reverse strand, counting down.
GGATCCTGGACCAGGTAAAGGTACTGGAGCCTGAACGGAAGCCTATTCTCGACTGCCTGGGACAGGTCCTGGCTGAGGATGTGTACTCTACTATAGACATTCCCCCACTGGATAATTCCGCTATGGATGGCTACGCTGTGCGGGAGGAAGATACCCGTGGAGCCAGTCGATCGTCACCGAGGTACTTGATTGTGGTCGGTGAGGTTGCTGCCGGGTCTATGCCCGGGAAGGAGATCGAGCCGGGGACGGCTATTCGCATTATGACAGGAGCACCTTTGCCCCAGGGGGCTGATGCCGTAGTGCGATTTGAGGATACCGATGAAGTTGGGCGCAAATCGTCCCCAAGCGGCTTGTCGAGCATCGGTATATTGTGTGAGGCACAGGAAGGCTTGAATATCCGACGCAGAGGCGAGGACATTGCCAGGGAACAATTAGTTCTCAGAAAGGGAGATTTGCTTCGCCCCCAGGAGATAGGGACGCTGGCCTCAGTAGGGCGCTCCACTGCGTTGGTTATCCGTCGCCCGATTGTGGCCATCCTGGCTACGGGAGATGAGCTTATCGGTGTTGACCAACAGTTAGCCCTTGGCAAGATTCATGATAGTAACACCTACACTATTGCCGCCGAAGTCTCTCGGTATGGTGGAATTCCCAAAATCCTGGGCATCGGGCGTGATTCGGTTGAATCTCTGACCGTGAAGATAGCTGAGGGGTTGGATGCTGACATGCTCATTACCTCTGGCGGCGTCTCCAAGGGAGACTACGATGTGGTGAAGGATGTCCTGGCAGAGCACGGAGAGATTGGCTTCTGGACGGTTTGTATGAAGCCCGGGAAACCACTAGCCTTTGGGATCATCAACAAGATTGAAGGTGAAAGGGAAAAGAAGGTGCCGCATCTGGGATTGCCCGGCAATCCGGTCAGCTCCATGATTACCTTTGAGCAATTTGCACGTCCTGCCATACTGAAGATGATGGGAAAAAGCGGTGTCGCGAAGCCAACCGTCTGGGCGATTATGGACAATGATGTCGTGAATACCGATGGGCGACGTATCTTTGCCAGGGTTAATGTAAGACAGCGCGATGGACGGTATCATGCCTCCCTGACGGGTCCTCAGGGCTCCGGAATACTCACATCCATGGCAAAGGCGAATGGTTTGGCCATTATCCCGGAAGGCGGCGATGGGGTTAAAGCTGGAGAAAAGGTGGAGGTGCAGATGCTGGATTGGGAGGGAGGCCCTCGACTTGGTGTAGATGAGATGGAAATGCTGCCAGTTGTTTCCATCGTTGGCAAATCTAAATCGGGCAAGACAGTGCTCATGGAGCATCTTATTGCAGAGTTTAAAAGAAAAGGATACAGGGTGGCCGCTGTTAAGCATAGTCGGGGCGGCATCGAAATGGACCATACTGGAAAGGATAGCTGGAGGTTTGCTCAAGCCGGCAGCGACGCTGTTCTGGTTAGCTCGCCTGGCAAGCTTGTCTTCATCAGAAGCCTAGACCGTGATCTCACCGTGGAGGAGATTCTGCCGATAATAGGTGCTGAATTTGACCTCGTGCTCGTCGAGGGTTTCAAGAAAAGCAAGACTCCGAAAATTGAAGTGCATAGAAAAGAGCTCGGCAGTGACTTGTTGTTTTCGCCCCGGGAACTGATAGCTATTGTCAGCGATGAGCCGTTGGATACAAGTGTGGTTCAATTCTCCTGGGATGATGCAGTGGGGGTAGCTGATTTCATTGAAAGGAATTTCGTGTTGAAGTGTTAAGGCAGTGGTTCTTGTATGATCGTAGGAGATGAGGACCGGGTAAGAGAATGTTTTCTGTAGGGATATTGACCATCAGCGACAAAGGGGCAGAAGGGCGGCGTCAAGACAAGAGCGGAGAGGTCATCCACGAAATCCTTTCCGGTATGGATGTCCGCATTTCGAATTACGCTATCGTCCCCGACGAGAAGGAACTCATTATTGAGAAGCTTGTTAAATGGACGGACGAACGGGGGGTAGATGTACTCCTTACTACTGGCGGGACCGGACTTACCGCGAGAGATGTGACTCCGGAGGCAACCCTTGCAGTGGTGGATAGGATTGTCCCCGGCATCGCTGAGGCCATGAGGGTGGAGAGCCTTAAGAAAACCCCACACGCTATGTTAAGTCGAGCAGTGGCCGGCACCCGTGGAAAATGCTTGATTGTCAATCTGCCGGGAAGCCCCAAGGCAGTGCGTGAATGCCTTGAAGTGATACTGCCGGCGCTGCCCCATGCGGTGGAAACGCTTAAAGGCCAGGCAGGGGAATGCGGCTCGGTCGAAACCGAAAATTGAGAAAAGAAAATGACGGGGGGGCTTGATAATTTGTGGTGGGTAATTTATAATGATGTCGGCACATAGAGACTTCAACGAAGGTAAGGTATCAGGCCAAGTTAGACAACTTTGAAACAGAAGCCTTCTCACTCAGCTGAGAAGTTTTTTATGCGGTAAGCATGAAGTTCTTGATAACAGCGGTTGTCGCCTACGTGGGTTACCTGATTCTTACCCTCGGTAGCGGCACCGCTTCTTTGTGGAGTACGGCCGAGCTCGCCATCGGGGGGGTGTTCGCTGTGGTGATTGGTGCCCTGCTCGGGAACCGGTTCATCGGTAAGGATCTACGCATGCTGAACCCGGTGCGGTGGTTTACCTTCCTCGTTTACCTGGGTCCTTTCCTCTTCGCAATGGCCAAGGCCAATGTTGACGTGGCCTATCGTGTTATCACCGGCCGGATTAATCCGGCCATTGTGAAGATAAGCCCTAACCTGAAAAACGACTTGTCGGTGACCATCCTGGCCAATTCCATCACCCTGACGCCCGGAACACTGAGCGTGGACATCGACCAAAAGACCAACGATTTGTACGTACACTGGATAAATGCTGACCCCGAGGTGCTCAAGAAAATGCCAAGAGATTACCATCCCATATGCCAGAGTTTCCCTGACTGGGCAAGGAGAATAGCGGAATGATTGATTGGCTCCCGGCTGTGATAGTGTTAACGGTATGTATTATCATTACCGTGGTACGCGTCTTCATAGGACCTGGGGCGCCGACGAGGCTGGTGGCTTTTGATACCGCCAACACTTTGGTAGTGGCAGGTCTGGTCATTGTGGGCATTATGTTCGATCATGCGCTTTTTATTGACGTGGCCATCGTGTATGCTTTGCTGTCGTTCACCATGACCCTGTATGTGGCCAAATACATTCAGGGGAGCAAGTTTTAGCAGTGGCACTGAACATAGCAACCTACGTATTTATCGGGATCGGCCTTTTCTTTAATCTGATAGGGGTGATCGGCCTTCACCGCTTCCCTGACATGTACACCAAGCTGCATGCCGCTACCAAGTGCACTACATTCGGCTCCATCTTCCTCATCATGGCGGTAATCATGCAGGCCGCCGGAATCTGGGCGCTGGAAGGTATCTCTCAGTCTACGATGTGCATACATTCGGTGTTGGCGCTGGTGGCACTGCTGGTGACCAATGCCACTGGTGCTCATGCCATTGCCCGGGCGGCACACCGCAGCGGGGAAAAACCGGTAAGGCGAATGGTGGATGACCTGGAGGGGAAAGAGAATGATTGAAGCTGCAGCCCTGCATGTCATTATACCGGTGGCACTAATTGTGTGTGCCATATTTGTAGCTGTATTTCGGGACCTGTTGTATGCTGTGGTATCCCTGGCTGTGCTCAGCTTGCTGCTAGCCTTCCAGTTCTATCTTATGAAGGCTCCCGACGTAGCCATGGCTGAAGCGGGGATCGGCGCAGCTGTGACCACAGCTATTTTCATAATAACCATCAAGGCGACCAAGCGTACGGAGTGAATGATGAGACAGATTGCTGGCCTGATTTCGCTGCTTGTTCTGGTGGTCTTTATCGTGAGCGGAGTACTGCTCATCCACCCCTTTGGCCATCCAGGTGCATCGGCTATGGATGACTACATAATTGAGAACGCTCAGCAAGAGACGGGGAGCAACAACGTGGTTGCGGCGGTACTCTTTGACTATCGAGGACTTGATACGCTAGGGGAGGCCACCATCCTGTTCACGGCAGTGACCGGAGTGTTGCTTCTGTTGCGAAGCCTGAAACGGAAGGGGGAGAGTTCCTGATGCTGTCGAAGATCGTGCGCACCGCGGCCAACCAGCTTATCGTGTTCATTGCCGTCTTCGGCCTATACGTTATTGCCCACGGACACATCACGCCGGGGGGAGGTTTTCAGGGGGGTGCTATCATTGTCTCAGGTGTGGTTATGTTGCTCGTAGCCTTCAGTTCCCATGAAATCAAGAAAGGGCTGCGCGAGCGCGTTTTGTCAGTAGTGGAAAGCAGTGGGGCGTTGGTCTTCATCATCCTGGCTTTTGCCGGAATAGGCACTGTCTTCTTCTACAACCTTCTACTGGGCACGCCGTTGTTTGGCGGAATCCCTGCCACCGGGCCCGGCCCGGGGAATATATGGACTGGTGGCATCATCCCTCTGATGAATTTCGCTGTGGGGCTCAAGGTGATAGCCGGCCTTTCAGCAGTGGTGCTGGCTTTGGCGCTATTTTCGAGTGGTGAGGAGGTGGAGGAATAATGGATTACATTCCTCTCGACTTTCCCTTTCTGGCGGCGGCGCTGCTGGTGGGGATTTCTTTCTATATAATCATATTTAAGAAGAATTTGACTAAGCTCATCATGGGTGTTGCCATGCTGGCGTCTGGGGTCAACCTGTTTCTGGTAGGGCTGGGCTACCGCGCGGGAGCGAATGCGCCTATCTATACCGACGTGCCAGAAGGACCCATGGTTATGTCCATACCACAGGCGCTAACCCTGACCAGTATCGTGATCAACGTCGCGGTGTTGGCTTTGATGCTGACCATGGTGATACACATCTACCGCCATACCGGAACGCTGGATTCGGAAAAATCTAGAAAGATGAAAGGATAGAGATTTGGCTGACTTAATGACTCACGGCGCCATCTTGATCATAGCCATACCCCTCCTGGCCGCATTCTTAACACCACTGGTGGGCATGGCGAGTCAGAAAGCCAGAAATATACTGGTAGTAGTTAGTCTCCTTTTTGTAGTCGTTCTGGTCTTCGCTCTGGCAAGAGATATCTCCATCAACGGAATTCATGTCTATACTCTTGGTGCTACTGCCCCTGAGGTTACTACTCCCGGAAACTTCATGGTGCCGGTGCGGATAATTCTGGAAGTGGATGGCATGTCCATGCTTATGGCCATGCTTTGGTCGATCGTTTCATTAGCTGCAGCTATATTCTCTTTTTCCCATATAGCGAATGAGACAGGGCAAAACAGGTTCTATACCCTTTTGTTGCTCATGGTGACTGGCGGTTTCGGAATGATGTTCACGGGTGACCTATTTAACCTGTTCGTGTTTCTGGAAATAGCTTCTATTTCCGGGGCGGCGCTAATAGCTTACAGAACCAAGTTTGCGGACACCCAGGAAGGCGGATTCAAGTACATAGTTGTATCTGCCATTGCCTCTCTGATGGTCCTGTTTGCTATCGGCCTGCTTTATGCCCAGTACAACCTGCTCAATATAGGGGCTCTCGCCGAGGTAATTCAATATACAACGGTGGACAAGATAGCCTTAGCCTTGTTGTTAATAGCGTTTACTATCAAAGCCGGGATGGTACCCTTGCACCTGTGGTTTCCTGATGCCTATTCCGTTGCCCCGGCCAGCATAACCGGCATGCTGGTGATAACCAGCCATGCTTGTATGTATGCCGCCTTCAGGGTCTGTTTTAGCCTCTATGGAAATATGCTAGATGCACCTGTGGTCGGTTGGATACTAATAGTCTTCGGACTACTAAGCATGTTTGTGGGCGTTACCATGGCCATCTTCCAGAAAGACGTCATGCGCTTTATGTCCTACCATGCCATCTCTCAGCTGGGATACATGTGGGTCGGAGTAGGTGTGGGGTTGGCTGTTTTGGGTAACGCAGAGCTTCTGGCCACTTATGGAAGAGATGCTATGAGCGGAGGCATTTTCCATATCTTGAATCACGCCATGTATAAGCCGCTTCTGTTTTTCACCGGTGGAGCCCTGTTCCACATGACCGGGACCAGGGACCTTAGCAAAATGGGCGGCCTGGCCCACAAAATGAAGTGGACTGCTATACTGTATATAATCGGAACCCTGTCCATTTCCGGCATTCCTCCTCTCAACGGATTTTCATCAAAGATACTAATCTACGAATCTGTGTACCAATTCAATGCCATCCTAACTATAACGGGTATCGTAGTCTCCATATTGACTCTGGCGTCCTTCACCAAGGCCTTTCACTCAGCATTTATGGGTGCGGAGCTGCCTGAATATGGCAAAGTAACAGAAGTTCCCAAGTCCATGATAATAGGCATGGCCATACTGGCCGCAGGCATCGTCTTCATCACTCTGTTTCCGTCGCTAGTCGTTGACCGGGCGATTCAGCCTGCTGCCGATGCTTTGATCAACCAGGGCGCGTATATCGACGCAATTACGGGAGCTATACCATGACGGCAATTCTGGAATCTGGCTACGCTTTTTGGAACCCCATTATCTGGATCATTGTGTTCATAGTGGTGGGGATAATGGTTTATTTCTTCCGGAGGCAGGGACAGAAGGAATACAAGAAGGATACGGATCAAACACAAATCTTTCTGTGTGGAGAAGAGGTTCCCGAAGCAGGGGAGCGGCATATAAGGGTAGGTAATATATACTGGGGATTCTTTGAGACTCTTAAGGAATACTACACTCAGGTTCTGAAGGTCCATACCGGGATAATAAACGACTATATACTCTGGTTCGTGGGTGCGATGGCATTGAGCGTCATAATATTGCTTGTCGCTGGGCTCGGTTAATAATCCGGGCTATAATGTACAGGAGAAACACTTGGGCTTAAAGGCATTCAAGAGAGCGCTGTGGGTTTACCACCTGAACACCGGCTCGTGCAATGGGTGTGACATTGAGATTCTAGCGGTGCTTACTCCCCGCTACGATGTCGAGCGCTTTGGCATCAAGCTGGTGGGCTCGCCTCGACATGCTGACGTACTGCTGGTGACGGGTCCGGTGGTCAGGCAGATGGAGTCGCGAGTCAGGCGCATATACGAGCAAGTACCCGACCCCAAGCTAGTAATGGTGGTTGGCAACTGCGGCATAGAAGGGGACGTATTTCATGAGTCCTATAATTTAATTGGTCCGGTAGACCAGATCATACCGGTGGATGTTTACGTCCCGGGATGTCCGCCCCGGCCGGAGGCCATCATTCATGGTGTTGTCAAGGCGTGGGTAAAACTCGAAGGGCTGGCCGAGCAGGAGGTGGCCTAGTGGAGAAGCTGACTCCCCAGGCGATCATCGATAGTTTCGAGAAAGAATTGGGCGATGGCTTCGTCGGCGGCTCGATATACGAGCGGGAGGTCGGCATCAAAAAGAATATCTTCCGCAGTCTCTGGGTTGAGGTGAAGAAGAGCGCCTTCCGGGACGCTGTTGAGCACATCTGTCATCTCCAGGAGTACCCTCACTTGGCTATTATTTCGTCGAGTGACCTGGGCCCTGAAGTAGAGCTCATCTATCACTTCACTATCTACTATGGCTATCACCTGGAAGAGTTGAGCTTGGGACTACGGGTGAAGCTGCCCAAGAGCGATCTGAAGATTCCAACAATCACTGATTTTATCCCTGGAGCGATATTCACCGAGCGTGAGACCCAGGAGATGATGGGGGTGGAAGTGGTCGGTATCCCGGATGGCAGACGATTATTCCTGCCTGAGGACTTTCCCGAAGGTGCTTATCCTTGGAGAAAGGATGAGAAGGGTCCGCCGAAGGAGATGCTCAGAGTTCTGCCAGGGAGACAGCAAGCCCGATAACGGGGAAGCCAGGAAGGAGCCCAATTGGCGGTCAAGGAATCGACAAAACTGAAGAAACTGATCAAGGCCATATGGATCTTTAACTGGTTCAATTCATGTGGGTTCGCAGAACTGGTTCCGGTGGTTGCCTCAAGGTGGGATATGGAGAGATTTGGGATGATAATTGTTGGCAGCCCGAGGCACGCGGATGTGCTATTTATTGCTGGATATCAAACTTTGAAATCGATAAAGAGGGCGAGGCGGGTATACGAGCAGATGGCTGCGCCCCGGGTCGTAATTGCCTTGGGGGCTTGCACCATGACAGGAGGTATGTACTGGGATTCCTACAATACGGTGAAACGGCTCAGCGATTACATACCGGTCAATATGTATATTCCGGGTTGCCCGCCGAGACCTGAAGCAGTATTTGAAGCATGTGCCAAGATATTCCAGCACGTGGAGGAGATGGATTAGGATGAGCTCGAAGGGGGACCTGGAAATCCTGGACAAGATAACCTCGAAGTTCGATATCGGATACAAGGTACAGCGAGAGCGCAGGATATGGCTGGATGTGTCGACCGAGGGCTTTGTAAATTTCTGTAAGTGGCTGAAGGAGCAGGGGTTCGAGCATTTATCGGCCATATCGGCGGTAGACTGGCCCGATAAGGGCAAGTGCGAACTTGCTTATCATCTATGGTCCTACCAGGACAAGGTTCTTATTACTTTGAAAGTGAAGATTGACAGACAGAATGCGGTGATGGACTCTGTGACCGAGGTGTGGGACGGAAGCGCCCAGGTGCATGAAAGGGAGATACACGAACTTTTTGGGGTCAATTTTGAAGGTAACGACAACTTGACTCCACTATTTCTGGAGGATTGGGAAGGACTGCCGCCGTTTAGGAAGGACTTCGACTGGAGAGAGTATGTCGGCGAGAAGTACTACGACCGCCAAAATGAACGAGAGCGCGTCTACTACGATTAGTGAATTGGAGCCTGCTGCCGAAGATGGAGGGTATAACCTCTATTTTGGGCCGGCGCACCCCGGATCAGGGAATTTCGGTGTTAAGTTGAGAATTTCAGGGGAAGTCGTCACTTCAGCACGTGCTGACCCGGGTTATCTGCATCGCGGCTTTGAGAAGCTCATGGAATACAGACTACCAATCCAGAACTCTGTTTTATCGGACAGGATATGCGTGCTGGAGGCACTGAATTGGAATTTAATACATGCCGAAGCGGTTGAAGAACTGATGGAGATTGAAGCGCCAGAGCGAGCTAAATATATAAGAGTGATAATGGCCGAGCTGTCGAGAATTCAGTCCCATTTCGTGTGGTTTGGTGCTTTCTGTATTGGCACCGGCTTCGAGACTGGATTTAAGCTGGCTTTCGGATACAGGGATTACATACTGGACTTATTTGAAATGATAACCGGGGGTAGGGTTTATCCAGCCGGCTATATATGTCCTGGAGGCGTGAGGAGAGACTTCCCGGAGGGAGCTACGCAAAGAATATCTGAGGTGCTTGGCCGGATAGATAGGATGGTGAGAATCGAGGAGATGGAGAACCCCGGCCTGGTAGCCAGAACGAAAGGCGTGGGCATATTGAAACTACAGGATGCGATTAGATTGGGCGCGACTGGGCCCGTATTGAGGGCATCCGGATTGAAGGCAGATGTCAGGAAAGACGACCCTTATGAAGTGTATGACAGATTTGATTTCGAAGTCCCCACGAGAGAAGAGGGCGATGCCTACGCGAGATACTTGCTGGGAATAGAGGAAATAAGGCAATCGATAAGAATAGTAGAACAGGCTCTACGGCAGTTGCCGGAAGGGGAAGTAATAACACCAAAGCTCAAGAGAATCAAGTTGACGACCAAGATTCCTGAGGGAGATATCTACGTCCGTAATGAAGTTGCCAGAGGGGAAGCTGGCATGTATATGGTCAGTGACGGTGGCGAGAAGCCCTATAGAGTCAAGATCAGAGGCCCCAGCTTTCTGCATATGATACCGGTCCTTGAACATGTACTAAAAGGGGCTCAAATAGCCGATGTGCCCGCTGTCTACTGGAGTCTAAATGTGTGCCCGGCAGACCTGGACAGGTGAGTGAAATGAAATTCGAAATGTTCCTTGAGGTAACCAGAACTCTTTTCTCCGCTCCAATGACTGTTCGGTTCCCCTGGCAGAGTATTCCGATTCCTGATGGCTATCGAGGCGAACAGATATTCGCCGTTGATGAATGCACTTCCTGCGGCCTTTGCTGCAAGATATGCCCGAATCGGGCAGTAGAAATGGTAGCAGCGCCTGATGAGTACAAGGGCAGGTATCCGGAGGAATACCCCAGGATAGACCTTGGTAAGTGCTGCTTCTGTGGCTTGTGCCAGGACATATGTCCCAAGGGCGGTATTACACTCACAAAGGGTTTCTTTCTTTCTACCTTTGACCCTAATTCGGTAATGAGAG
>JBKHJJ010000016.1:0-16807 GCA_046538185.1 Dehalococcoidia bacterium | reverse complement strand
GATAGGAGGGTTAGCAGATGTGGCGAGTTCCCTGGCTGTAGCCCTCCAGGGCGCCGGACATGAGCTCTGTTTGATATTGCCGAAGTACGGCGGCATAAAGACTTCCGTTCATGATGCCTGTGGGGGACCCCTCGCTATTGCTTTTGCGGGCCGTCGCGAGCAAGTAGCCCTCAAAGTGGCCCTGTTGAAGGGGAAGATACCAATATACCTGGTGGAGAATGACGATTACTTTGGAACCGAGGAAATCTATGACAGGGACGAATTGAGGCGCTTCCTCTTTTTTTCGCTATGCATACCCGATGTCCTCTCCCGGCTTGACCTTTGCCCCGATGTCCTTCATTGCCACGACTGGCACACCGCCTTAACCCCTTTGTGGCTCAGAAGGGCAAAGGTGGAGCTGCCCTGCATATTTACCATTCACAACCTGGCTTATCAAGGCCCCTTTGACCAGCAGTTTCTCTTGAGGTCAGGGCTTTCTTCTGTATGGCACGAATACATCTCACCGGGTGCTCCCGGTCCGGGGCTGAACTTCATGAGCCAGGGAATTCTTCTGGCCGACCTTTTAACTACCGTTAGTGCTACCTATGCTTCGGAGATACTCACACCGCAGTACGGCGAGGGCTTGGAGCAATTACTGAACTATCGGCGCAATGAGCTTTACGGTGTAATCAATAGCATCGATTATGATGAGTACGACCCGGCTGCGGACCCCTGCCTGGAAAGGAATTATGATGCCATCACGATAGAAAGGAGAGTTGAGAACAAGCTTGCCCTGCAGAGAAGGAGCGGGCTCGTGCAAAATCCCCAAATCCCTCTGTTTGGCATGGTATCTCGTCTCGACGAGCAAAAAGGAATTGATTTGGTGATTCAGGCGATAGACCCATTCATTATACAGACAGGAGCACAACTGGTTATTCTGGGTGAGGGAAGAGAGCATTACCATAAACAGCTTACCGAGGCCGCTTTGAGGTTTCCAGATCGCCTCTCGGTGTTTATTGCTCGTGATGAGAGATTAGCTCGTCTTGTCTACGGTGGTAGCGACATGTTTCTCATGCCTTCACGTTTTGAGCCCTGCGGGTTGGGGCAGCTAATAGCCATGCGATACGGTGCCGTTCCTGTAGTGCGACATACCGGAGGGCTGGTGGACACAGTGAAGGATGTGACGCAAGAAAACGGTAATGGCTTTGTGTTTCAGAACTACACCGCCCAGGAGATGCTGGAAGCCGTGAAAAGAGCCGAGACTAGCTTCCGCCGCCGAAGCGAATGGCAAAACCTGGTCAGACGCAACATGAAACTGGATTTCTCATGGAAAGCCTCGGCCAGAAAATACGAGGAAATATATCTGCGAGCACAGAATATGTCTCAAACGCGCCGGTCTTAGCCACCGGCGGTCAACTGGTTTCACGGGTTCTACTTGACCTTGCTCTCAAGACTATCTTCCTTTCCTTCGCACCAAGATGGCGAAAGTCCGATATCTGGAATTGACCATCGCACAATGTTCATTGACAGCTATATGTAATTACGGCACAATCTTCCTTTATGCAATTACTTGAGCGCGCCAGAGATATTCTCAAGAACGCGAGAAAGACTGTTCGGCTATGAAAAAGACGACAGGGCAAGCACGGGTAGTCATCGAAGGACTAAAGCCTGAAATCAACTGCGGCCGCTTTCCTATCAAGCGGGTTATTGGGGAGAAGGTAGTCGTGGAAGCCGACATCTTCGTCGATGGCTATGAGGTTATGTCGGCTGTGCTCCTCTATCGTAAGGAGAATGATCCCGAATGGGCTGAATCTCCGATGGAACCGCTGGTTAATGACCGCTGGCGTGGTTCGTTTGTGGTGGCCGAGGTCGGGCGTTATCTTTACACCATATTGGCCTGGGTTGACCAGTTCAAATCATGGAAACGAGACCTGGCAAAGAAGCTTCAGGCAGGGCAGGAAGTCTCGGTCGAGCTTCTGGTGGGGGCTCGGTTGATTGCAGAAGCAGGCCAGCGGGCTCCTGAGCATCAGGCGCAGAAGATGAAGGAGTGGGTAAGTACCCTGGGATCCCCGCAGGTAAGTGAGCAGGCTAAGGTGCAGCTGGTCCTGAGCCAGGAGCTATCAGGGCTTATGGATAAGTACCCAGACCGGCGATTCGCCACCATTTATCCCAAAGAGCTTGTGGTGGTGGTTGACAGGGAGAAAGCTCGCTTCAGCGCATGGTACGAGATGTTCCCCCGTTCTTGCGCCGGTGAACCCGGCCGCCATGGCACTTTCAAGGACTGTGAGGCTCAACTTCCCTATGTTGCAGCCATGGGCTTCGATGTACTTTATCTTCCCCCCATCCACCATATCGGCCAGGCGCATCGTAAGGGGAAAAACAACAGTCCTGTAGCCGGCTCGGATGATCCCGGCACTCCCTGGGCCATCGGCTCGAAAGCGGGAGGACACAAATCCGTGCACTCCCAGCTGGGCACTCTGGAGGATTTCCAGAGGTTTGCAGCCCGAGCCCGTGAACATGGCATTGAAATCGCTCTGGACATTGCCTTTCAGTGTGCTCCTGACCATCCGTATGTGGAGGAGCATCCGGAATGGTTCCGGTGGCGGCCCGACAATACTGTCCAATATGCGGAAAACCCGCCCAAGAAATATGAGGATATCTACCCCTTCGAGTTCGAGACCGGGAACTGGCAGGAGCTATGGGAAGAGCTCAAAAGTATTGTGCTGTTCTGGATCGAACAGGGTGTCCGCATTTTCCGGATAGATAACCCTCACACCAAGCCCTTCGGGTTTTGGGAATGGCTTATAGCCGAGATCAAAGCATCATATCCCGACGCAATCTTTCTCTCGGAAGCATTTACCCGTCCCAAGGTGATGTACCAGTTGGCCAAGTTGGGTTTTAATCAGTCTTATACCTACTTCGCCTGGCGGAACACCAAGTGGGAATTGATTCAATACCTCATCGAGCTGACTCAAACGGAGGTCCGGGAATACTTCCGTCCTAACCTCTGGCCGAATACGCCGGACATTCTAACCGAGTATCTTCAGTTTGGCGGACGTCCGGGATTTATGGCCCGGCTGGTCTTGGCAGCTACCCTTGCAGCCAGCTATGGCATCTACGGACCGGCTTTCGAGCTCTGTGAAAATCGTCCCAGGGAATCAGGGGGCGAAGAATACCTGGACTCAGAAAAGTACGAGATCAAGGACTGGGATATTGACAGCCCCGACAGTTTGAAGGGCTTCATCGCTCGAGTCAATCGGATTCGTGCGGACAATCCTGCCCTTCACAGTGACTGGAGCCTTCGTTTCCACGAAGTGAATAACGAGCAGCTGATTTGCTATAGTAAACGCACCCAAGACCTCTCCGACGTTGTCCTGGTAGTGGTGAATCTGGATCCGCATCATACCCAGTCAGGCTGGATAGAGTTCCCCTTGGAGGAGCTTGGTATTGACCCTCAACGACCCTATCAAATGCATGACCTGTTGAGCGATGCCCGCTATCTATGGCAGGGGTCGCGGAACTACGTTGAACTCAACCCACAGGTTGTCCCTGCTCACGTTTTCCGCATACGTCGGCGGGTACGCACCGAGCAGGATTTTGACTACTATATGTAGAGTGGAAAATTTGGGTTGAAACGGTGTATCATTTGTTCTGGGCTCAACTGAGACACAAATGTGTCTCCTGAGCAGATAGGGAATCGGGCGGCAGCACTGGGGAACAATCCAATTGAACGATGAACGGCAAAGCAGTCATTCTAGTAGTGGACAGCAACCGTGGTAATTTGGGGCTCCTGTCACAGCAGCTAGAGCAAGCCGGCTACGGGACGCTTGGTGCGGCCAGTCTGGAACAATTTGACGAGGCCATCCGGGGGAAGGAGAAGATTGCCCTTGCCCTGGTAGACGTTTCCGAGTTCGACCAAAATATCTGGGAACACTGTGATGAACTGAGCAAGGGCAAGTTGCCTTTCATCGTGATTTCGCCCCACCGTAGTCCGGCCATACAACGGGAAAGCATGGAGCACGGTGCTAGCGGGTTGCTGATCAAGCCGCTGGACTTCAAGGAGTTAATGGAACACATCCATGCAGTGCTCGGTGTCTAGATTATGAGAAAACGTGGTCAGGTTGGGCCATCGTCTTCCAACGATGACCCTCTTTGGTATAAGGACGCTATCCTCTACGAGCTTCACATACGCGCCTTCTCGGACAGCCAGGGAGACGGTGTGGGGGACTTCCTGGGTCTTACACAGAAGCTTGACTACCTTGAAGATTTGGGAGTGACAGCGCTCTGGCTGCTCCCTTTCTATCCTTCACCCTTGAAGGACGACGGCTACGATATCTCCGACTACACCGCCATCCAGCCTATCTACGGGAACATGCACGATTTCAGGACTTTTGTTGAGGAGGCACATCGACGAGGCATCCGTGTCATTATGGAGCTGGTGCTAAACCACACTTCCGACCAGCATCCCTGGTTCCAGCGTGCCCGACGGGCAGCACCTGGAAGCCGGTGGCGCGAATTCTATGTCTGGAGCGACACTCCGGACAGATATCAGGAAGCCCGTATCATCTTCAAGGACTCCGAATACTCCAACTGGACATGGGAACAGGTAGCCAGGGCATATTACTGGCACCGTTTCTATTCTCACCAGCCTGACCTGAATTATGATAACCCTACTGTCAGGCGGGCCATTCTCAGAATCATAGATTTCTGGCTGAGGCTCGGGGTCGACGGGTTGCGGGTGGACGCGGTGCCCTATCTCTACGAGCGGGAGGGTACAAATTGTGAAAACCTACCCGAAACACATGCTTTCCTGAAGGAGTTGCGTAAGCACATTGATGGAAGGTTCAAGAATCGCATGCTGCTGGCAGAAGCCAACCAGTGGCCTGAAGATGCGGCCGCCTATCTTGGCGAGGGTGATGAGTTTCATGTGGCTTATCATTTCCCCCTTATGCCCCGCATGTTCATGGCTATCCGTATGGAGGACCGTTTTCCTATTATGGACATTCTCCAGCAGACTCCGGCAATTCCGGAGAACTGTCAATGGGCCATTTTTCTCCGCAATCACGACGAGTTAACTCTTGAGATGGTCACGGATGAAGAGCGGGATTACATGTACAGAATGTATGCCAGCGATCCTGCTGCCCGGCTGAACCTCGGTATTCGCCGCCGCCTGGCGCCGCTACTTAGTAATGACCGCAAGAAGATTGAATTGATGAACGGCCTGCTCTTCTCCCTGCCGGGGACACCGGTGATTTACTACGGCGACGAGATTGGGATGGGGGACAATTTCTATCTGGGTGACCGTAATGGGGTCCGTACTCCGATGCAATGGAGCCCTGACCGTAACGCGGGGTTCTCCCATGCTAATCCCCAGAAACTCTATCTTCCTCCCATTATCGACCCGGAGTATCACTATGAGGCCGTCAACGTGGAGAACCAGCAAAACAATCCCGATTCTCTTTTCTGGTGGATGAAGCGCACTATTGCACTGAGAAAGCGGTTCAAGGCTTTTGGAAGGGGCACACTTGAGTTCCTTCAGCCGCAAAACCGCAAGGTACTCGCCTTCCTTCGCCGCTTCCAGGATGAGGCCATCCTGGTCGTGGCTAATCTCTCACATGCCGCCCAGCAAACTCAACTCGACCTTGCTGAATTTCAAGGAAGGGTCCCGGTTGAGCTTTTCGGGTGGGCGCAGTTTGCTCCTATTACCGATGAGAAATACCCTTTTACCCTTAGCCCGCATGCTTTCTACTGGTTTTCACTGGAATCAGAACTTGCCAAGCCATATCGTCTCCGTGCTTTGCCTTCGGAAGACATCGGGGTCCTTACTACCCTGACTGAGACAGAGAAGAACCTGTTCGAAAAGAAGAATTGGTTTGTCCTGGAAGCCGTCCTGCTTGACTATATAAGGGGGCGCCGGTGGTTCCGTGGGAAAGCGCGAGAATCCTGGGGAGCGCAGATGCTAGATGTCATAGCGATACCTTGGGCGACCTCTATCGCCTACCTTGTCTTGATAGAAGTGGAATATACAGAAGGCGAGCCAGAGACCTATGTGCTCCCGCTCACTACTACCCCTGTGGAACAGAGCAAACAGGTCCACAGCGAATATCCCCACGCCGTTGTTGCCCATCTGAAGCCCGGGGGCAAGGGTAGCGACGGTGAAAAGCTACTCCTCGATGCCTTGTTCGATAAGGATTTCTGTAATTATTTGCTACGTGCCATAGGCGGGCGGCGACGGTTCAAGGGACAGGCCGGCGAGGTGTTCGCTTCACCAACTAGGGCCTTTCGTACTGGCCGTGGCCCAGTTGGAATTCCTCTGGAGCCGGCCCCGATTAAGGTGGAGCAAACGAATACGTCGGTAGTATATGGCAATAGGCTGATTCTCAAGCTGTTTCGGCGGATCGAGGATGGAGTGAATCCCGACGTAGAGATAGGTCGCTTTCTCACGGAGAGAATACCTTTCTCGCACATTCCACCTGTAGCGGGCACAATAGAGTATCGAAGAAAGAAGGGAAAGCCAGCAAGCGTGGCGCTCCTCCAGGGTTTCGTGTCCAACGAAGGAGATGCCTGGCAATACACTATGGACTCCCTGAACCACTATTTCCAATATGTGTTGGTACATCCTACCGTGCAGGTACCACCCATTTCTCAGAAACACCTGCTAAGCTTGCTTAGTGAGCCGCCAGCCCTGGCACAGGATACTATCGGCCCCTATCTTGTTTCGACACAGCTTCTAGCAACACGCACTGCTGAACTTCATGTAGCCCTGGCCTCAGCACCGGACGACCCTGAATTTGGCCCCGAGCGGTTCTCCGTTATTTATCAGAATTCGCTCTTCCATGCTATGAGGAGCTTCGCTACCCAGACACTGCAACTGCTGCGGGAGCAGCTAGCAGGGTTGCCGGAGGAACTGCGGGAAGACGCCCAACAGGTTCTAAACTCAGAGGCGAGCATCATTGACCGCTTTCGCTTGATTCGCGACCGCAAAATTTCGGCGGCCCGAATACGCTGCCACGGGGACTATCATCTGGGGCAGGTGCTCTATACCGGCAAGGATTTCGTTATCATTGATTTTGAGGGCGAACCCGCACGCTCCTTGAGCGAGCGGAGGATCAAGCGATCACCTTTGAGGGATGTTGCCGGTATGATACGTTCGTTCCACTACGCGGCTCACAGTGCTCTACTTCAACAAGCCTCACTGGCGCTTAAACCGGAGGACCTGTCTGCCCTGGAACACTGGGCACAATTCTGGCACATCTGGGTGTCGTCATCTTTCCTCACCTCCTATCTGGACGGAGTTAAACAGGTCCGGTTATTGCCTGACGACCCCGAACAACTCAGGATTATTCTGGACGCCTATCTCTTGGAGAAGGCTACCTATGAAATTGGCTATGAACTGAACAATCGGCCGGACTGGTTAAAGGTGCCGCTGCAGGGCATATTACAGCTACTGAAGGCTGAGGAATGAGCGTCAGCCGTGCACATATTCGTGGGAATGCTCAGACGTGTGGTATACTCGGTTGAGCAGGGTAATTCGAACAGGAGCGACTAGTCGAAGATGACAGAGGGGAAAGACAGAAAGAGAATCTTATCCTCGCAGGATAAGACAAATACTTCGCCGGTGCGCTACGACGCCAGTATGCTGAGCGAGGATGACCTTTTTCTCTTCAATGAAGGATCGCATTACCGGCTCTATGAAAAGCTCGGGGCCCATCCCATGACTGTGGATGGAGTGGAAGGGACCTACTTTGCTGTGTGGGCACCTAACGCTCAGCAGGTCTGGGTCGTGGGTGATTTCAACAGCTGGAATAAGTCGAGCCACCCGCTGTCTCCAAAGGGGCAGTCCGGCATCTGGGAAGGGTTTATCCCTGATGTGGCCAAGGGGACAATCTACAAGTATTATCTCGTCTCTCATCACCGTGGGTATCGTGTGGAGAAAGCTGACCCGCTTGCTTTCCATGCTGAGACACCTCCCAGAACAGCCTCTATTATCTGGGATATGGATTATGACTGGGGAGACCGGGCGTGGATGGAGAAGCGGGCCGGGTGCAATGCCCTGGATGCCCCCATGTCTGTCTATGAAGTGCATCTGGGCTCCTGGCAGCGGGTGCCCGAGGAGGGTAATCGCCCCCTCAGCTACCGGGAATTGGCTCCCAAGTTGGCTGACTACGTGAAGCAGCTGGGGTTCACGCACGTTGAGTTTCTACCGATAATGGAGCATCCCTTCTATGGTTCTTGGGGTTATCAGGTAACGGGATACTTTGCCCCGACGAGCCGCTACGGTACGCCCCAGGATTTCATGTACCTGGTCGACTATTTGCATCAGCATGACATAGGTGTATTTATGGACTGGGTACCTTCCCATTTCCCTAATGATGAACATGGACTGGGATACTTCGACGGCACGCACCTCTACGAGCACGGTGATCCGAGACAAGGCATTCATCCCGACTGGAACAGTTTTATTTTCAACTATGGTCGACAGGAAGTGAGGAGCTTTCTGCTCAGCAGCGCACTGTTTTGGTCGGATAGATACCACGTTGATGGTTTGCGTGTAGATGCGGTGGCCTCCATGCTTTATCTGGATTACGGCCGCAAAGAGGGTGAGTGGATACCCAACAAGTACGGAGGACGGGAGAACCTGGAAGCCATCGCTTTTTTGCGCCGCTTCAATGAGGTGATGTATGAAGAAACCCCTGACATACAAACCGTTGCTGAGGAATCCACTGCCTGGCCCATGGTATCCCGCCCGACTTACCTGGGAGGTCTGGGATTTGGCCTGAAGTGGGACATGGGCTGGATGCACGACACTCTCGAGTACGTAACTAGGGATTCTGTACATCGAAAATATCACCACAATGACCTGACTTTCCGCCTCATCTACGCGTTTTTTGAAAACTTTGTTCTGCCGCTTTCTCACGATGAAGTTGTCCATGGCAAGGCTTCACTGCTGGGAAAGATGCCGGGAGACGACTGGCAGAAGTTCGCCAACCTGAGGCTGCTACTGGGATATATGTATGCCCAGCCCGGGAAAAAGCTCCTCTTTATGGGAGGGGAGTTTGGGCAATGGCGGGAGTGGACGCATGATGAGAGTCTGGAATGGCATCTCCTTGACTACCTGCCACATTCCAGTCTCAAGCGCTGGGTTGAAGAGCTTAATCATTTCTATCGCAGGCAGCCAGCCCTCTATGAGCTGGACTTCGACCCCGCTGGCTTCGAGTGGATTGACTGTAATGATGTTGAGCACAGTGTAGTCAGCCTGATGCGCAAAGGTCGTTCACCGGATGACTTTCTCGTAGCCGTCTGTAATTTCACCCCCGTGACCCATTACAACTACAGGGTCGGAGTACCGCAGCCGGGCTTCTGGAAAGAGCTATTGAACAGCGACGCCAGGGAATATGGAGGCAGCGGTCAGGGCAATATGGGTGGTGTAGAAGCAGCACCGGTTCCTCTACATGGTCGACCCTATTCCTTGACTATCACACTGCCGCCGCTGGCCATTGTATTTTTCCGATCTTCAGAACAAGATGAGACACCTGTCTTGCAGTATGCGGCGGCAATTCCACAGACACAATGACCTCTAGGGCACGCCTAGTCGATATTCTGCACCTTGAGCAGGTTGGTGGAGCCGGCCACCCCGATAGGAACGCCACCAGTGATCACTATCAGGTCGCCGGGCTTGGCCAGTCCCAGTTCCTTACATAACCTGGCTCCTGTGGCGAACAAGTCATCCACCGATGAAGCTCTGGCTATCTGGAACGGGTAGACACCCCAGCGCAGCATCAATCTCCCCAGGACAATGCCACCGGGGGTCATGGCCAGAATAGGCATTCTGGGGCGATGTTTGGAGAGTCGTCCGGCTGTACTGCCAGACTGCGTAAAGGCCACCAGGGCCACTGCTCTTAGACTCTCCGCCGTATGGCAGGCACTATAGCTTATCAGTTCGTCCGTCTTCTTCTCCAACCACGTGCCTCTTTCCGACAGTATCTGGTCATAGGGCAATGCCTTTTCTGCTTCACGGGCAATCCTCGCCATCATTTTGACTGCCTGTACAGGGTAGTTCCCGACGGAGGTCTCCGCCGAAAGCATGACGGCGTCCGTACCATCGAATATTGCAGTAGCCACGTCAGTGACCTCAGCCCGTGTTGGTCGGGCCGCACTGACCATTGATTCCAACATCTGCGTAGCGGTGATTACCGGCTTGCCTGCCCGGTTGCATTTCCTGATGATTTCCTTCTGTACCAGTGGCACTTTCTCCAGGGGAATGTCTACGCCGAGGTCTCCTCTCGCGACCATTGTGCCATCGCTGACCGCCAGTATTTGATCAAATTCGCCCACCGCCACCCCTCGTTCAATCTTGGCGATGACTGGCACGTCTGCGCCGTTCTCGCGCAAGATAGCTTTTACGCTGGATACTTCCTCAGCATTGCTGACAAAAGAGAGAGCAAGATAATCGGGGTGCTGCTTGATGGCAAAGGAGATGCATTCCCGTAGAGCGGCCGTCATGAAAGGGGCGGAGCTGCGCATACCGGGGACCACCAATCCGCGTCCCTCGGTTAGCATCCCCCCGACCATGACCTTGCACCTGACCTCAGTGCCTTGCCTTTCAAGTACCTTGAGCTGTATTGCGCCGTCATCGATTAACACGACATCCCCTATTTTTATATCCTGCATAAGGGTAGGAAAGTTAACTGATATCACTCCGACGTCTGCCTCTACTTGCCTTGTGGTGAGGATGACCTGTGCACTCTTCTTGAGCTCGACGTGGCCTCCCTTCACCTTGCCCGTGCGGTACTTCGGCCCGGGTAAATCTATGAGAACGGCAACCGGGATTGCCAGACGCGAGGACAGCTTCCGTACATTCCGGATATGACGGCCATGTTCCTTGTAGGTGCCGTGGGAGAGGTTAAGTCTGGCCACGTTCATGCCAGCCTTTATCAACTGCTCAATTCTAGCGGCCGAACTGGTAGAGGGACCGATAGTAACAACTATCTTGGTTCGTCTGTTGAAAAAGCTGGAGCTTTTCATATCATCGACTAGTTCTGGCAGGATATTGGTGTTCCTGCAACCTGGGCCGGCCTTTTCCGCAAGAAGCTTGTCCTTCCATTCGTGCGCCACCTTACCGACCGCGGAGTCTGCTCATCTCACGGAGGGCAAACGCAGCGGCACCGACCACGCCGGAATTTCGACCCAGTGCGGCAGAAGAAAAACGCACTGCCTGGAAAGACTGTTTGTATGCTCTCTCTCCAGCCACTTTGAAGGCTGGCTCAAGCAGCATGTTGCCTATGTTGGACAAACCGCCACCGATGACTATCAATTCAGGGTTGAATATGTTTATCAAATTGGCCAGGCCTACACCTATATAGTAGCCGGTCCGAGCGATGAGTTCTTTAGCCAGGCTGTCACCTTGCCGCGCCGCACTATGCACCGCCTCCGGCCCCACCTTCTGTATATCGCCCCCGGCATATTCAAGGATGGAAGTGGTGGCTCCTCCTTCAATGCGGTGTCTTGCTTCTCTGGCCAGAGCTGTGCCTGAAGCCAGCGTTTCCCAGCAACCTTTATTGCCGCAGTTGCAGATTGGCCCGTTGTCATCGATGGTCATATGCCCCACCTCGCCGGCAGCACCGATAGCTCCGGTGTAGATTCTGCCATCGATGACTATCCCCCCACCGATACCTGTGCTGATAGTAATGTAGATGAAGTTACGAACGCTCCGGGCGGCGCCAAAATAGAGTTCCCCGAGGGCAGCGGCGTTGGCATCATTGATGAGAAAGGCCTTCCTGCCAAGTCTTTCCTCCATTATGTTTCTCAGGGGAACGTCTTGCCATCCGGGGAGATGGGGCGAGGTGAAAAGTATGCCTGTCTCGGGATTTGAAATGCCCGGTGCCCCAACTCCTATGGCAGTAAGCGCGGAAACCTCAACCTTGGCCTCCTTCAGGGCCCTGTGTGCAGATTCCACAATAGACTGGATGACCGCCTCGTGACCCTCTGGTGCTGGCGTTACGCTATGGTCGCGCGACAGAATCTTGCCCTGAGAGCTGACCACCGCGGTAAGTATTTTGCTGCCCCCCAGGTCAATGCCGAGAACTAGACCCTTCCCTTTCTTGCCCAGATTTGAACCACGGCCATGCGTTTCAGTCATAAATAGACTCCGTTACCGCTGTTGGCATTTCTTCGGGTGCAAGCCTGTTTCTAATGGTTCATAGATCATCCTGGCGGGTGCGCTGCAGTCTCGCTGCCGCGTCTGGTAGAAATTGCGGGCGTGGACTATGCCCATCCTCTTAGCTCGCAGAGCTGTGCCGCTCTTCCAAAATAGGTTTTGTCGCAGTCTGCCATTATTGTATACTACGCCAGATAATAAGAGAAGACGACCAATCCATCGTGGACAACCAGAAACAGGTACCCATCATCTACAACTTGTTCCCTCTATTAGCGGGCGCCATGCCCGATTGGCTCGAGCACGCATCCCGCGCAGCAGAAATGGGCTTCAACTGGCTGTACATCAACTCTATCCATTATCCCGGGTTCTCGGGCAGCCTTTATGCTGTGAAGGACTACTACCGCATCAATCCTCGATTTTTGCCTCCCGATACGGAAAATAATGAGTTGGCCGTTCTGGAGCAAACCCTCCGAGGACTCCGAAATCTAGGGCTCTGGCCTATGATGGATCTGGTGATCAACCACACGTCACGGGACTGTCCTCTGATTCATGAACACCCTGCCTGGTATGTTCACGATGAGAGTGGTGACATCTCCAGTCCGTTTGCAGTGGACCCCGACGATCCAGAAAAGGTAACCGTGTGGGGCGACCTGGCCGAAATTGACAACGAAGGCTCGAGCGATAGAGAAGGGCTCTGGGCTTACTGGGCCCAACTCGTGAAGCGTTACCTCGGGTTAGGGTTTAAAGGCTTCCGTTGTGATGCGGCGTACAAGGTACCTGCTGCCGTGTGGCGCTTTCTTGTTGAGGAAGCGGCCGGGATTGACCCGGAGGTGATGTTCTTTGCCGAAACCCTGGGATGCATGGAGGAGGAAGCCCTGGCGCTGCACGACGCCGGGCTGCATTACTTCTTCAATAGTTCCAGGTGGTGGGACTTCACACAGCCCTGGTGCTTGGAGCAGCACGAGAAGTTCGGCAGAATAGCCCCCTCTATATCTTTCCCCGAAAGCCATGATACAACTCGCCTTGCTGCTGATGAGGATCACAACGAGGCTGTACAGCGTCAGCGTTATGCGTTCGCTGCCGCATTCTCGGCCGGCATTATGATGCCTGTCGGTTACGAGTTCGGCTTCAGGAAGAAACTGGACGTGGTTTCCACCCGACCTGCAGATTGGGAAACAGCCTCGTTCGATCTTCAAAAATTCGTAACGAGGGTTAACAGGCTTAAGATGGAGCACCCTTTGCTCCACGGTGAGGGCAAATTGAAGGCGGCAAAAAGTGATAAGAATACTCTTGTGCTCCAGCGCCGCGCGGAACAGGCTCCCGGGCAGATAGGCTGGATACTGGTGAATAAGAGAAAGGGCCAACCAATACGGGTTACGCTCGATGGCCTCGGCCTCCGCCCCGGTCACAGCCTCCATCGCATTTGCCGGGACGATGACTCCGCGCCCGAACCACTGGTGTCGGGGCAGCCTCTGGTGCTTGACCCGGCAGAAGTAGGCCTGATCTTGGAATCTCAATGAAGCAATGCTAATATTTTTCTGGGAGAGCGTGCTGTGAGATTCCCCAGAGCAAGTGGCGTATTGTTGCACCCGACCTCACTACCGGACCGATTCGGAATAGGAGAACTGGGCAACGAAGCCTATCGGTTCGCAGACTTTCTCACCGGCACCGGGCAGAGTCTCTGGCAGATTCTGCCTCTGGGTCCGACCGGCTACGGCAATTCTCCCTACAAGTGCCTGTCTGTATTTGCTGGCAATCCACTGCTTATAAGTCTGGAAAGACTGGTTGAAGACGGGTTTTTGGAACCCGCTGAACTGGATGATGTGCCCTCCTTCCCTGAAGGAAGAGTTGACTACGGTTCGGTAATCAGGTTCAAGATGCCGTTGCTGAAGAAGTCCTACGAGACTTTCCACACAAAGGCAGCTTCAACGCAGCAGGAACAGTTCGACGTTTTCTGTCAACAAAACGCCTCCTGGCTTGAGACTTACTCCCTGTTTATGGCGTTGAAAGAGGCTCATGGCCTCGCCCCCTGGCATACCTGGGAGGAAGATATCCGCAGACGCCAGCCGAGGGCTCTCGAACGGTGGCTCAAGAAACTGGGTCATGAGGTCCGCTGTCACAAATATCAACAATACCAGTTCTTCAAGCAGTGGTCTGAACTGAAGAAATACTGCAACGAGCGTGGAATCAGGCTCATCGGAGATGTGCCTATATTCATCGCCCTGGATAGTGCCGAGGTCTGGTCGCGTCCGGACATGTTCTATCTGGATGCCACTGGCAAGCCGACGGTGGTGGCTGGGGTCCCCCCTGACTATTTCAGCAAGACGGGCCAGTTATGGGGAAACCCAATCTACCGCTGGGATGTAATGGCTGGGGAGGGCTACGCATGGTGGATCGAGAGATTTCGGGCAACCCATGCTCTGGTGGACATCGTCAGGTTGGACCATTTCCGCGGCTTCGAGAAGTACTGGGAGGTCCCGGGCACGGATACCACTGCCTTGAACGGGCGATGGGTTCTCGGCCCCGGGGCAGAGCTCTTTGACGCCGTGCAAAGGGCGCTAGGCGTCCTACCCATTATTGCTGAGGACCTGGGAGTAATCACACCGGAAGTAGATGAACTTAGAGACCAGCTGGACTTTCCGGGAATGAGAGTTCTTCAGTTTGCCTTCGGTGATGACCCCAAAGCCGATGATTACAAGCCTCACAACTACCCGCGAAACTGCGTGGTGTATACCGGCACCCATGACAACAATACGACTATTGGTTGGTTCAGGGGCGGCGCGACCGACGGCAGCACTCGAAGCGGCAAACAGAGGGAGTTGGAGAGGACGCTTGCACTGAAATATACCGGCACAGATGGACGCGAGCTCAATTGGGACTTCATTCGCCTGGCTTTGATGTCCGTCGCAGACACAGCTATCATCCCTATGCAGGATGTGCTGGGATTGGGCAGTGAAGCCAGAATGAATCTCCCGGGCACGGCGGAAGGCAACTGGTGTTGGCGTTTGGTGCCCGACACGTTGGCCGAAGCAATCAGGGATAGGCTCAGGGAGCTAACTGTCCTCTACGGCAGGTAGCCACAGCTTGGTGTCTCCCCAGCGATAGCTTCGTCGGACTAAAGAGACCGGTTTGTAGCTGACAGAGTGAGCCGGTTTGATAGCGAAAGCGGTCGCCCGCAGCATCCTATTGTCGAGGCCGCCACCGTGTCCGATAATCATTGATTATTGGAGTTCTTGATAGTATACTTTCATTAATCTACACGGTGGGAGGTATTTCATGAAACTGTCTTGTCTTCAAGAGAATCTGAACAAAGGACTGACCATTGTAGGGAGAGCGGTGGCCGCCAGGTCTACTCTACCTATCACCCAGAATATCCTTCTATCCGCTGAGAAGTCGCATCTCAAGTTGGCAGCCACCAATTTGGAAATGGCTACCACTTGCTGGGTTGGTGCCAAGGTGGAGGAGAAAGGAAGCATAACTGTTCCTGCCCGCTTGCTCATCGACTTCGTTAGTTCCTTGCCCAACGACTTGATTGAAATCAACCTGCCCGCCGCCGGTCGTATCCTGGAGCTCAAGAGCGGCCATTTTCAGGCCCGTATCAACGGCATTGATGCTGCAGACTTTCCCCCTATTCCGGAAATAAAGGATGGTACGACTACCACCATTGAAGCAGCCAGCCTCAGGGAGGGAATAACACAGGTCGCCTTTGCTGCGGCTGCTGAAGAATCGCGCCCCGTGTTGACCGGAATCAACACGGAATTTGATAGCGACCAGCTTAACCTGGTAGCTGCTGATGGCTTCAGGCTGGCTGTCCACAAGACGACCCTTGGCTCGTCGGTCAGCGAGAAGAGCACGGTTATCATCCCGGCCAGGACCCTCAATGAACTGAACCGGCTCCTCAGTGAGCAGGAGGAACCCGTAGAAATCACCCTGAACCAGCAGAAGAGTCAGGTCCTCTTCCGGCTCAAGGATGCTGAGATAGTATCCCAGCTACTTCAAGGCTCCTTCCCCAACTATTCGCAGGTCATTCCCCAGAGTTATACTACGCGGGCTGTAATCGACGTCAATGAGTTTCTGCGGGTTACCAAGATATCCTCCGTATTTGCCCGTGATGCCAGCGGCATAGTCCGTCTGGTCATCACCCCTGGCGCGGAGCTCACTCCGGGGAAGGTCACTGTTTCTGCTCAGGCCGAGGAAGTCGGTGACAACGTGGGCGAAGTCGATGCGCTCATCGACGGAGAAGAGGCCAAAATCGCCTTCAATGTGAAATACCTTGCCGACGTTTTATCCGTCCTCCACCAGTCGCAGGTCGCTCTGGAAGTCACTACCCCCTCCAGTCCGGGGACAATCCGCCCCATCGGCGTGGACAACTATGTCCACGTAATCATGCCGATGTTCGTTCAATGGTAAGTCCTTCGATTCACTAGGGAGCAGGCGAAATGAAGTTCCGCATTGTTTTGGAATATGATCCTGAGACACAGAGCTATGCTGCATATTGCCCCGAACTTCCGGGATGTTGCAGTGCTGGGGATACCGAGGAAGAGGCACTGAAGAACGCGAGAGAGGCTATTGCTCTCTATCTTGAACCGGCACCAGTCAAACTGAGCCCTGACGAAAAGGTCTTTGAGGTGGAAGTTCCGGTCTGATGGCTCGGAAGCTGCCGAGACTGAA
>JBKHJJ010000127.1:0-3723 GCA_046538185.1 Dehalococcoidia bacterium | reverse complement strand
ACGCAGAGGCGAGGCTGGAAGAATACGGCTATAACGAGTTCACCTTCAAGAAACCCAGCACCCTCATGCGTTTCCTCCGCCAGTTTCACAGCCCCTTGATTTACATTCTGCTAGGGGCGGCGACAATTACCGGTATACTCACCATTCGTGGTGAGGATATGCTCCCGGATACAGCTGTTATCCTGGGAGTGGTGGTTGTCAACGCTATCATAGGGTTCCTCCAGGAAGGAAAGACAGAGGCCGCTCTCGAGGCACTGCGGAGGGCCATAGTCCCGGAGTGTACCGCACTCAGGGATGGAGAGGAAAGGGTAATACCGACACGAAACCTCGTTCCCGGCGACATTGTCGTGCTCAACGGCGGTGACAAGGTGCCAGCTGATTTGCGCCTATGCTCCACCAAAGATGTTGCGGCCGATGAATCTTCCCTTACAGGGGAGTCCATACCCGTGGAAAAGAATATTGACCCAATTCCAAAGTCTGGCTTGCCCCCTGGCGACCAACGTTGCATTGCCTTCAGCGGTACATTTGTCACCCGTGGCTCGGCGAGGGGGATTGTCGTAGCTACCGGGGAAAACACCGAGTTCGGCAAGATCGCCAGGATGGTGAAAGAAGCCCGGAAACAAACCACGCCTTTACAAAGGAAGATCGCCGATTTCACCAAAACCTTAATGCTTGCCATTCTGAGCCTGGGTGCCATTAACTTCTTGCTGGGATATGTGTTCGGGATGGAGATCACATATAGCTTCTTAGCTTCCGTGTCACTTGTCGTGGCCGCCATACCTGAGATGCTGCCCATGATAGTGACGGGCATCCTGGCACTGGCAGCCGCGGCCATGGTGAAGAGGAATGCACTCGTGAGAAAATTGCCTGCGGCGGAAACCCTGGGGTGCACGACGGTGATATGTTCGGACAAAACAGGTACCCTTACCAAAAATGAGATGACGGTGGCGAAGATATACTCCGATGGCAAAACATACGAGGTGAATGGAACAGGCTATGAACCCCACGGGGGATTCTCTATCGATGGCACGACAGTCGACCTCCTAACACAGGATAACAAGTCCCTTGTCAAGACGCTAACGGCAGGTTTCCTGTGCAATAATGCTACTTTGTCCCGGGATAACGAGAGCTACCATATTGTCGGGGATCCTACCGAGGGAGCTTTGATAGTGGCCGCAGCCAAGGGCGGTATTAACGAGAAAGCCACAAGATTAGACGAGATACCTTTCGACTCAGATCAGCAATACATGGCGACTCTCCATGCTGGGGACAGGGAAAACATCGTCTATTTGAAGGGATCGCCGGAGAGGGTCGTGGGGATGTGTAAAACCCAGCTGACCGAGAGAGGCGTTGAACCACTGGACAGTGAGCCCATACTTGAGAAGGGTGAGGAGATGGCACGTGGTGCTCTAAGGCTGCTTGGTATGGCCTGTAAAACCGTCCCGCAGGGGCAAACGTCACTGGAGAGCAAGGATTTGGAGGACCTGACATTCTTGGGGCTGCAGGGGATGATAGACCCCCCGCGGCAAGAGGCGATTGAGGCAATCGGCAAATGCAAGGCGGCAGGGATAAGGTCAGTAATGATAACCGGTGATCATGTACTGACTGCCAAGGCTATTGCCCGGCAACTTGGGATAATGGGCAAGAATGAGGATGCCGCTCTAAGCGGCCAGGAACTGGCACAGATGAGTGATGAAGATCTGTATGAAGCCGTGCCGAATATCCCGGTGTATGCCAGAGTTGCCCCGGAGCATAAACTCAGGATAGCCCAGCAGCTGCAGAACAGGGGGCAGATTGTCGCCATGACCGGCGACGGTGTAAATGACGCCCCGGCCCTGAAATCTGCGGATATAGGAGTTGCCATGGGGATAACCGGAACCGACGTAAGTAAGGAAGCCTCCGACATGATCTTGACTGACGACAACTTCGCCAGCATAGTGGCGGCAGTGGAAGAAGGCAGGCATGCCTGGGCTAACCTCGAGAAGGCCATCCTCTACACACTGGCAACCAACGGTGGTCAGGCGCTATTGGTCATGGGGGCAATACTGCTGGCACCATTTGTTGCCCTGTTCGCTGCACGTCTTCCCCTGGAGCCCATACAGATCCTTTGGGTGAACCTGTTCGATTCAATATTCCTGACCATGCCGCTGATGATGGAGATGAAGGAGAAAGGCCTGCTTCTAAAAGCTCCGCGCGACCCCACAGGGAAGATAGCCAATAAGCTCTTCTTCGAAAGGGTTGGCCTGGTATCCATAGCAATGGCAGGTATGGGCTTCGCCATCTTCTGGGTCTTTGGACATTTGGCCTTTGAGGCACAGGCTTCCAACATGGACCTCGTCTTGACGCAGGCGCAAACGGCGGCATTGATGACCATAGTCCTTGTTCATGTAGGGTACGTTATGACGGCCAGGTCAACCTTTGAGTCGGCTTTCACCTTCAGTCCGCTCTCAAACAAGTGGATTCTGGGCGGAGTGTCAATCACCATTATTGTAGACCTGATGATCGTCTATGTGCCCTTCTTGAATGATATATTCAGGACAACGCCCTTCCCCGCAGGATGGTGGCCATATATACTCCTGGGGCTACCGATAGGCTTCCTGGTGCCTGAGCTGGAGAAGGTAATCAGAAAGAAATTACGTCTGAGGGAAAGGGTAAGTGTCTAGTTCTATAGGTTAACGCTGACAATTCGTGTTGGAGAGACGCTTCCGCAATGAACAAGCAAAGGGCCTTTTTAGTCGAAGGAGGTCAAAATGATAGAAATCATGGTTGAGCGCACGGCTAAGGAAGGGAAAGAGGGAGAACTTCTAGAGCTAATTGGAGAACTTCGGGGCAGCGCGTTGAGTCAACGAGGCTATATATCGGGGGAAACCCTTGTTGAATACGACGATCCTACCAATTTCGTCATAATAAGCAGGTGGGGGTGTCCCGAGCACTGGAGCGCCTGGGAGAATAGCACACAACGAAAAGTCATAGAAGACAAGATGGAACCCTTAATGCGTGATAAACCCAAAATAAGGGTGCTGAAACATCCTGCGCTAGATCACATAAAAGGCTATTATCGTACGTACCCCTAGTCCAAATCCGCCTGTATTGTGGCGGTCTTTCGGGCAGCAATCTTGGGCTGTGTCCGTTCTTGGCAACTAAACCGCCAATGTCCCTGAGCAGGTCCATTATCCTACTCAGACCGGGGCTTCCGTACACGTTTGGATTCCAGGAAGACATGGTCAGTACCTCTTTCATAGTATCCCTCGTACAGGATGAGCTCTGGACGCTGGTCTAGAGAAGTAAAATCCTTGACCTGCCATGCTTCTTCGTTGGACTGCGAGTCATAGATGCGCACAAAGGTCACTGGCTTCCCATGCCAAAAGCCCACCTTCTGCACCGAGCGGAGGTTAGTCAGATTCTCGGCCGGCACGCCGAGCGTGGTCACCAAGTACAGATAAACCGGCGACGGTATGTCCTTTGGCGCTTCACCACCAAGCCAGAACAGGTCCATGCCTTCTATCACCCTCCAAATGCACGTTTTATAATCCTACTGTCTGCATTATAATAGATGCAAAACAGCCTTTAAAGCATGGTTTGAGGTGGTCCCGCAATTTTGGACAACTTGTTAAGATCGGGTTCTGCTCCTAGAATAAAATACAGAAAAAGATACTATGAAGGGGGCCCGGGTTAAGATATCCTATTGGTAAACAAGATAAGGAGGAATCATGACCCAGATTA
>JBKHJJ010000126.1:0-3760 GCA_046538185.1 Dehalococcoidia bacterium | reverse complement strand
AGCCATGCCTTAGGCAGGGTGAGTGAGATGATATGTAGCACACTGAGCCAACAGAAGGGCGGGTTTGCAACTACCGAACGTCATCAGATCGTCACTGCCATCTGTGAACACTGCCGGAAACCATTTGAGACCGTAGCGGACTGGGATTTGACAAATCGGCCACAACATTTCTTTTGCTGTCCTGCCTGTCACGAAATCTATCGAGATATTGGACCCTGAGAAACCTGACGGGGCGGTATCTGGGAATGGCGGGCAAGGACAGCGTAGAGTTCGACATCGAGACCACTCGTAAAGGGTCTCAGGAGAGAAACGTAAGGGTAATCACCCCGAGATAGACCTCAAGTGTCCAACTAGGTGGGCCATGCTTACTCCTCATTTCAGCCCTGAATAGGAGAGTGCGTTCGCCTCTCTACATGGAAACCACGTTGCTTCAATTTGTCTTCAACCTTACTTGTGTCTTCAGTGGCCAGGTGGACAACGAGGTCCCTGCTCACTGCGTTTGGGACACTCACGCTGTGCAAGGCTTTTACCTCCAGCTTCTGCTTCTTGAGTATTTCCGTCACCCTGCCTATTTGGTCAGGGGTATCGGCAGCGTAAATGATGATGCGAGTACCCGACTCACCTATACCCAGCAGGGGATTCAATATACGATAGAAGAAGTCATTGGTGGTCATTATCCCCACAATGCTCTCTCCCTCCATCACGGGTAACGCGCCCACCCGGTGTCGCTGCGCTGTTGCTACGGCTGATTCCACCGCCGTATCAGGTGGTACCGTTACTATTTCCCGGACCATTATGTCCCTCACCGTCATTTTGGATATAAGGTGGTTTATCTCCCATATGCTTAGAGTTGTGGCGGCTGAAGGAGATGCCCTCAGTATCGCATTCTTCGTGACAATGCCAACCAGCTTGCCTTTGTCAACTACCGGCAAACGCTGAAAATCGTGTGCATCCATGATTTTCATTGCTTCCATCACCGGCGTAGTACCGGGAATGGTAACCACGTTGGTCGTCATTACGAGCATTTCTGTTCCTCCTCAAATGTATTCTCATCCCCAGTGTTCCCCGAACGTATTGGGCATGTATCTTAGTATATAGGACAGAGGCCCCCTGGTATCCAGCCCTAAACCTCAAGCGGAATGATTCGCGAAGAGACCAGGACACCAAGACAGGCCCAGTATCACTTTCCCTGACCACCACCCTCGCGGAGTTTGCTTATGGCCTCCTCTGTTTCCCGTACCCCTGCATAATCCTCCGCCGCCAGCTTGTAGCAACGATCCAGGTAGAGTTTAGAGAGCTCAGCGCCGTAGGAAGATGGTTCCTTGATTGCCTCAAGCAACTCCTCCATCCTATACCACTGCGGAAGCTGCCTGGCAAGAGCAAGGATGGCTGCTTCGGTCTCTCGGAGCATTGTCTCATCAGCGCATTCTAGGGCAGAACGCACGTTGACCATCAGCTTGGAGAGCTCCTCGAGCTTCTCCTTCTCTCCCATCAGCTCATATACCACCTCGTCAACCCCAATGGCACTCTCCCTCTGTTGAACTGAGCTTTCCCTGTAATCCGCATAAAGCCGGGCGTACTCCTGAACTATCTCGTTTACCTCCTGCATGCCCTGAGCTAGATCCGGGGAGATACTTCCTCCACATATGAGATCATCGTCCCGCATGTCGGCCAATCCCTCGAGTTGCTGGTATGTCTCTATCTCCTCTGGCATGGGTGGCATAGCAAAGGCGGAGAAGTCCGCACCGCTCATGTCACCCATCTGGGACGCGAACATGGGTGGAAGGTATTTTCCAACCTCCATCCTCACAGGCAGGATAACCATGTAGGTAGCCAGCAGTTGTCCCTTCTCTGATGAGAAATATAGCAAAGCATGTCCCTTTGGGCCTGTAGAGTTGCCGCGCTCGAACGTTAGCATGGTATCCCTTCGCCTTTTGTCTTTTTTGGTATGGTGAATGTTCCTGCGGTTAACTGGACAAATGAGAGTTGGCCCAAATCCTGGTTCGTCTATTCAATCTCGCTCATTCGTTCACGCCTGCAGAGGCGCTAGTGAAGCCCAACCTCTTCCAGCGTTTCCCCCTTTGCCACTTCCTCGTAAACATCTGTATAGGAAGCCTCTTCCAGAGCATCGGTATCCCAGCGCTTCCCGCAACCGTCGCATTTGAGATCAGGGCTAGCCTCATGCTCAAAGCAGTTTTCGATACTGGGTTCGGATGGCCCGAGCGGCTGTCCACATTCAGGGCATACAGGGAAGATGCCGGTTCCGTCGCGGTGCAGTATTCCGTACTGGTCAGTTGGCCCGATGAGATTGAAGATGAGGAAGTCAAACTCCTTCTTCATGGTGCCCTCCCGATGTATTTTAGCTGTCTGCCTCTGTCACACCAAATCAATGGCCATGGTATATGTCTATGTTCCCTCTAAAGGGTGGTTTCCCCACCGGGCTGCATGGCGATAATATCTACATAAGGCGCTTCTTTCCCTGCAAGCTCCACAAACCGGTCCGCGCTCTGCTCCAGGACAGGAAACGTTCTGTAGTGCATGGGTATGGCCTTCTTGGGCCTGAGAAGGGTTAATGCCTTCGCTGCCTGATAGGAGTCCATGGTAAAAACGCTGCCAATCGGTATCAAGGCAATGTCGAGCAATAGAGTTCGCCCCATCGCGTTTGTATATGTCTTCGTGCTTTCGCCCCTCATAGCCGAAAATATTTGGTGGAACTTACCCCCGAATATAAGGTAGAATTATATTAACACAAAACCTGCTGAAGCAGTAACCCAAGATGGCAAGCTTGAGAGAGTTGCGGCTGCAGAAAGGGCTAAGCCAGCAGAAACTGGCAGAGATGGCACATATCGGGGTCGTGACCGTCTCACGGGCAGAGCTTGGCTGGTGCAGGCCGTCCGCCGCAACGGTTAACGCAATCAGCCAGGTCCTGCAGATAGATGGTAAGGATATCGGCTCCACCATTGCCAGCAATGTCCGGAGACTGCAGGTGAACAGAGGCATGACGGACAGCATGTTGCTACAAAAAGCGGGCATATCAAAACGTGCCCTTCACCGCCTGCGCTCACCTGACGGTCGCCCCAGTTCCAGGACAATAATGAAGGTGGCTAAGGCCCTGGATGTCTCTGCTGCCGAGATTGGGTCATGGGATAAAGGTTACATGAGCTGTTGGAGAAGGCTGCGGTTGGCAAAGCGACTGACTGTGGCGGAATTATCCAAATGTACAGGGGTTAGCAGACAGACTATCTACAATCTGGAGAACGGGCGACCCCATCCGAGCGTAACGACTGTTCAGAGGCTTACCAAAATCCATGGAGAAAGCGCCACAGCAAGCTGTGCAGATGAATCGCGGGCTGGGGTGGCAAACAGCGTCTTCACGCGCTCCGAAGCGAAGTCGAGGGGCATAGCCCCCAAAATTCGCTCTACACATAGCCCACGCCTTGCTCCGGGCCGAGCGATTGCGAAAGACACGCGGGAGCAAATTAAGTCAGTGAACCTTCAACACCCTGAACTCACGTTGAGGGAGATAGGGGCAAAGGTCGGCAAGAGCCACGAAAGGGTAAGACGTGTACTTCTGGAGGAAGGCCTGCCAACCACGGCATTGAGACCAAAGCGGGCAAAAAGGTATTGCCCCAATTGTGGCAAGGAAGTACCTTATCCCAACAGGAAATTCTGCAGCCGGGCCTGCTTCCACGAGTATCATCGAACCACCCTGCGATGCGACTTCTGTGGGAGGCAATTTACAAGGGTCACGAACCGGGCA
>JBKHJJ010000125.1:0-3768 GCA_046538185.1 Dehalococcoidia bacterium | reverse complement strand
GGCTTGAGTAGACCGGTTTACAAATAGGCGAGGTTATTCAATAATGGTAAGGGGGTGATTCGCATGTGAATGTTGGACGGTGGTGCCACGACTTAAACGTTAAGAAAGAAGGAGGGGTAAATTGGAAACATTTCGTGGTAGCGGTCATTTACCTGGAGCTCCGAGAGTATGGGATGTTGAATTGGATGCCGACTGGGAGAAGAAAGAATTCTCTGTGCGGATACCGGCATCTGGGTCGAAACTAACCGAATGGCCGGGACTAATGGTACAGACCATCCGGGACGAAGAGGCAGTATTCAGAACACGCGGCATACCACCGCTGGAAATTCACTGGTGGCATGTGGTGAAAAACCCCACTGGGGGTGTGTGGGCAATGGTTCTTGTGCCTCCTAATGAAGAGGGAGTCTGGCTCAACTGTGGCCTTCGCCTGGAAAAGACAGGTGGGTGACGGTCAGTGCCAATTTGAGGGTGAGTCTCTGGTCCAGTCATACAAGGGGGGTGATGTGTATGCAAAACGGACAGAAATGTAAGTCCGGATGTTGAAGTGGCAAACTAATAGATGAAGTCCAAGAAAAAGGAGGCAATAGGATGGCTAAGGTAGCTCAAGAGATGGTGAGGAACGCAGGAGTTAATCTGGAGCAACTACTAGAACTTCTGGTCAATAACGCAGCTGCTGAACTCACCACTTACTACTACTACACGATTTTGCGGGCGAACTTGATCGGATTGGACGGTGAGACAATCAAAGAAATTGCCGAGACCGCCCGCATCGAAGACCGCAATCATTTTGAGGCACTGGTTCCCCGCATCTACGAACTGGGCGGCAAGCTCCCGGATAGCATGGTGGATTTCCATAACTGCTCCGCCTGTCCTCCTGCCAGCCTGCCGAAGAATCCGACCGACGTGAAGGCCATACTGACCGTGTTGGTGGAGGCCGAGCGCTGCGCAGTAAGGGGCTATACGAACATCTGCAACCTGACCGCTGGTAAGGACCACCGAACCTATGACCTGGCCCAGTCCATCCTGAACGAAGAAATCGAGCATGAGTCGTGGTTTTCCGAGTTCCTGGGCGAAGGTCCTTCAGGTCATTTCCTGCGTCGCGGTGAGACCTCGCCCTTCGTCTCGAAGTTTCTGAAGTAGGTCCGATGAATAAGAAGGGGAGACAGGACACAGTGTCTCCCCTTTGCGCTCTGGCAAGGCATAGAGCTGGGAACTGCGGCGTTCTGCACGTTCAACTGTAGACAACAATGCAGCGGAACATTAGAAGAAGACCATCGCTGGGAGTTCGACAAGTGTGAAGAGATTCAACAGGGCTGAACTTGCCCGGTGCAATGGAAAGAACGGTGCGCCGGCCTATCTAGCCTACAAGGGAAAGGTGTATGACGCCTCGAATAGCTTTCACTGGAAGAATGGCCGCCATCAGGTTCTCCACAGTGCTGGGAAGACTTGACTGATGGTCTTGAGCAAGCCCCGCACGGTGTGGATCTGCTCGAAAGGTTGCCCGTGATTGGGCTACTGCACGAAGATTGACCCATGGGATTGTATTTGGCAAATACCGTATGCCTCAAAGCACGGTTTGCGCCTTGTTTATGGTACACTTAACCCTGGTGTAGAGGGTGATTGGACGTGCTTCTTGCGAATGAAGCCCAGACAAATCTGAAGTCATGATATCCTTTCTGCAGAACTTCCACCCGATAGTCCAGGCTCTTCTGGCGACATGTTTTACCTGGGCCCTGACTGCGCTCGGGGCGGCTGTGGTATTCACAGCTAGAGACGTGAGCAAGCGCGTGCTCGACACGATGCTCGGGTTTGCCGGCGGTGTGATGATTGCTGCCAGCTACTGGTCCTTGCTTGCCCCGTCAATCGAACTGTCTGAAGGGGGGCTTCTTCCTGTGTGGGTCCCGCCCGCAGTGGGCTTCCTCATCGGAGCGGCCTTCTTGCGAGGTCTTGATAGGTTGCTCCCTCATCTTCACCTTGGATTTCCCATTGAAGAGACCGAAGGTGTCAAGACATCATGGCGACGCAGCACCCTGCTTGTCCTCGCTGTGACTCTGCACAATATTCCTGAAGGTCTTGCCGTCGGTGTTGCCTTTGGAGCTGTGGCCGCCGGTCTTCCCGCAGCTACTTTGCCGGCCGCTGTTGCGTTAGCTATCGGTATCGGCATTCAGAACTTTCCCGAGGGACTAGCGATTTCTCTGCCTCTTCGCCGCGAGGGGATGTCCCGCCGGAGGAGTTTCTGGTATGGACAGCTATCGGGACTGGTTGAGCCCATGGCTGGAGTTGTCGGGGCTGCCACCGTCATACTGGCAAGGCCTATCTTGCCGTATGCTCTGGCTTTTGCTGCTGGCGCTATGATCTTTGTTGTAGTTGAGCAGCTGGTCCCGGAGTCTCAACGTGGCGGCAATACTGACCTGGCCACCATGGGAGCAATGGTAGGCTTTGTGGTGATGATGATGCTCGATGTCGCCTTTGGCTAGTCCTCTTTCTCGATGGAAGTGCTAAGCTGATTGTGGTATACAAGATAAGATTCTGTACTTAGTTGTGGTATCGATATGGCAAAGCTTACGTTCTACGGAGGCGTGCGAGAGATTGGGGGCAATAAAATCCTCCTCGAAGATGACAGGGGGAAGCTTTTCCTCGACTTTGGTTATCCCTACAGTAAGTATCGGAATTTTTACGAAGAATACCTTAAGCCTCGACCCGGAGCAGGACTGCTGGACCTGCTAATAATGGGGCTGCTCCCCCACCTTGAGGGCATTTATCGCACTGATTTGGAGGCAGAGAATCTCTGGCAGCGATTTCGTCGAGCCGAAAATTATCGCAAGCTTGACGATGTAGATGGTATTTTGCTGACCCATGCCCATCTCGACCACTCCGGCCACATATCATTCCTGAGAGAGGACATCCCGGTATATGCTACTGCAACCACAGCCTTTATCGCTAAGGCCATGCAGGACTCAGGCAAAGCGCCTTTCGACCAACAGGTGTGCTATTTCACCCCCAGGGTGGAGGAATGTCTGGAGGGATGGAAACAAGGGGCTTACGTTACCAGCAGTAGGGAGGACCGTCAACGACGATTCTGTCTTGCTGACAGGCTCGAACTGAGTGAGGAGGCCGAAAAATTCTGGGAAAAAACTAATCGAAGGAAAAAACTGGAATCACAACTGCTGGACGATATTGATAGATGTAGCTTTAATCTGCGTTGCTTCCCCGTGGACCACTCAATTCCCGGTGCCTGTTCCTGGGGTATTGAGACAAGCTCGGGCTGGGTCATCTACAGCGGTGACCTGCGGCTTCATGGCAGGCATGGCAAACTTACCGAGTCAATGATAAAGGAGGCAGCCCGGCTGCGTCCCAGGGCACTGATCATGGAAGGCACTAATGTGGACAAAACCTCGAATGTTTACGAGCAGGAAGTGTATGAAAATGGTTTCAAAGCCATTAACGGTGCCAGGGGCCTGGTGATTGCCGATTTCTCTCCCAGAGATGTAAATCGCTTGCTTACCTTTTTGCATATTGCCAGAGACACAAAAAGGAAGTTGACCATTTTGCCCAAGGACGCTTACCTTTTAAAGACTATGCGCCTTCTCGAGCCAGAGATACCAGACATCGCCCGGGAGGACGCCGTTGCCATCTATCAAAAAACAACTGCCAGTAAGAGTCCTGATTCATGGTTGCGAAATATCTACCGGGACTACTCCAGCAAAATCGTTCTGGCTAAGGATGTCAGTTCTAATCAAGAAGACTTCATACTCTGCTTCAGCTTCT
>JBKHJJ010000124.1:0-3783 GCA_046538185.1 Dehalococcoidia bacterium | reverse complement strand
CCCCTTTCACGTTGAAGGAAAAACGTCCCTGGGGATAACCGCGCATCCTGGCTTCGGGGACAGCGGCGAAGAGTTCTCGAATAGGGGTGAATGTCCCGGTGTAAGTTGCCGGGTTGCTTCGTGGAGTACGCCCAATAGGTGACTGGTCGATGTTGACTACCTTATCGATGTGCTCTGTGCCGAGGATGCTGTCACACTCGCCCGGTCTCTCCTTAGCGCGGTAGAAGAGGCGAGCCAGCTTCTTATACAGGACTTCGTTAATGAGGGAGCTTTTGCCGCTTCCGGAAACGCCGGTAATGCAGACAAACCTGCCCAGGGGGATATGGACATCGATATTCTTCAAGTTATTCTCCCTGGCACCCTGTATCACCAGCTCTTTGCCCGAACCGAGCCGACGCTCGGACGGCAGCGGAATTTGCCGCGCCCTGCTGAGGTATTGTCCCGTTGTTGACTGAGGGCAGTCCATTATGTCCTGCAATGTCCCGGCGGCAACGATTTCTCCGCCGTGCTTACCGGCCCCCGGTCCCATGTCGATAATGTGGTCGGCGGCCCTCATCATTGCTTCATCATGCTCCACGATGATTATAGTATTATCCAGGTCTCTGAGCCGCTTCAGCGTGGTTATAAGTCGGGAACCATCTGCAGGGTGCAGACCCACTGTAGGCTCGTCACAGATGTAAAGGACGCCGCTAAGCCCGCTACCAATCTGGGTAGCCAGACGAATTCTTTGGGCTTCACCGCCGCTCAAGGTCGCCGAAGGACGGTCCAGGGTCAAATAGCTCAGGCCTATATCTCCAAGAAAGCCCAACCGCGCGTGAATCTCCTTGATAACCTGCCTGGCTATGGTGAGCTCCCGGGAACTGATTGCGTCACCCAGTTGCTCTACCCAGTTCAAGGCCTCTGTGACAGGTAGGGCAGTAACGTCCATGATATTTCTTTCGAGAATAGTGACAGCCAGAGACTCTGGTTTCAGCCTTTTCCCGTGGCAAGTCGGGCAGAGGTTGGATGCCATATAGCGCTCGATATCTTCTCTCACACTATCCGAGCTGGTCTCTCGATATCGGCGCTCCAGGTATGGAATAACGCCCGGAAAATTGGCGTAATAATTACGCAGTTGGCCATAGCGGTCTTCGTATGTAGCGGGAAGTAACTCACCCCCGTCACCATAGAGAACTACGCGCAGCTGTTCTTCCCTTAGATCCCTCACCGGTGTTGACAGAGAAAAACCGTGGCGCCGACCGAGAGACCGCAGTATGCTGCCGGACCAGGTGCTGAGTTGCCCATTTCTTATCCAGGGTTGAATAGCTCCTTCTTCCAGGCTCAGCCCCCTGTCAGGGATGATCAGGTTGGGATCGATTTCCAATTTGCAACCCAGTCCCGTGCACGTGGGACAAGCGCCATAGGGGCTATTGAAGCTAAATGTCCTGGGGGCAATCTCTCCCAGGCTTATGCCGCAATAGACACAGGCGAAATGCTCCGAAAAAAGCAATTCCTCACCGTCCAGAATCTTAATCAGCACCACGCCCGACCCCAGTTTCAACGCTGTCTCGACAGAGTCGGCAAGCCTAGTGGCATTTTCCTTCTGGTCTATCTGCAGTCGGTCCACCACTGCCTCTATGGTGTGCTTCTTATTCTTATCCAACTGAAATTCCTCGGACAGGTCGTAGATTTGCCCATCAACTCGAACCCTGACGAACCCGGCCTTCTGCAAATCCTTAAATATCGTTTGGTGCTCACCTTTGCGGTCCCTGATCAACGGCGCCAGGATCATGATGCGGCTACTCTCAGGTATTTCCTGAACGGCGTCCACAATTTGCTGCACTGTCTGACGCGAGATTTCTCTTCCGCATTCGGGGCAATGGGGATGCCCGATGCGGGCGAAAAGCAAGCGCAAATAATCATAGACTTCAGTCATGGTGCCCACGATAGACCTCGGATTGTGGGGCGGCCCTTTCTGGTCGATAGATATGGCCGGGCTAAGCCCTTCGATGTAATCAACGTCCGGTTTCTCCATCTGCCCCAGAAACTGCCGGGCATAGGCAGAAAGAGACTCTACGTAGCGGCGCTGCCCCTCGGCATATATGGTATCGAAAGCCAGAGAGCTCTTGCCCGAGCCGGAAACTCCGGTGATAACCACCATCTTGTTCCGGGGGACCACGACATCTATGTTCTTGAGGTTATGCTCTCTGGCGCCCTTGACAAATATGATATCCGGCATCGGCTTTATTGTAGCACCAGTACCCGTGCTTCTCCAAAGAGAATCAACGAGGGTGCCTGGCAGCTCGAGCGAGTAGTGCAAGCGATTTGGACCCGATTGGTTTCCTTGAGGCGATGCTTCGACCTCGGTGGCTGGCTGTAAAGGGTCCCCAGCTAGATTAACGAGTCTGTCAAGACCACGCCCCGACAAGCTGTCGGGGCGCGCAATATCCAGACATTGGTCCGATTATATCAAACCACTGAAATGCATCAATACCGGTGCCAGCATCAGCGAAATCACCGACATCAGCTTGAGCATTATGTTCAACGAAGGCCCCGCAGTATCTTTCATGGGGTCGCCGGCCGTGTCTCCAACGACGGCGGCCTTGTGAGCATCTGAGCCTTTGCCGCCGAACTTGCCGGACTCAACCCACTTCTTAGCATTGTCCCAGGCACCGCCGGCGTTGTTCAAGGTGATGGCGAGAATGAAGCCGGTAGCCAGAGCCCCAATAAGAAAGCCAGCAAGGGCGTACTTGCCCAGGACTACTCCCACAATCACAGGAGCAACTATCGTCATTATGGAAGGAAGCATCATTTGCTTCAATGCTATCCTGGTAGCGATGTCGACGCACCTGCCGTATTCGGGCTTAGCTGTCCCCTCCATCAAGCCCTTTATCTCACGCCACTGCCGGCGGACCTCCTCAATGATCGCTGATGTAGTAACTCCCACTGATTTCATCGTCATAGCACAGAAGATAGGAGGCATCAACGCGCCTATGAATATACCAACTATGACCGGCACGCTCAGTAAGCTCAGTGTCTCAGGGAAAGGCTCCAGTTGACCTGTGGTTTTGGAGATCGTCACTATCCCGGCAGCCATGGCGAAGGCCAGGATTAGGCCCAGGGAATTCATAGCGGCGGCACCGATGGCAAATCCCTTACCTGTGGCAGCGGTGGTATTGCCCAGAGAATCCAGGGCATCGGTCCTCTCACGCACCTCCTCAGGTAATCCTGCCTGGGTGGTTATCCCCCCAGCATTGTCAGCTATAGGTCCATAGGCATCGGTAGCCAGCGTCACGCCCAGGGTGGACAACATACCGACAGCAGCCAAAGCCACACCATAGAAGCTGCCAAACCTGTACGCTACCATAATCGCTATGGCTATCAAGATTATCGGAGCCCAGGTGCTCATCAGACCGGTGGCAAAACCTCTGATTATGGTAGCACCGGCACCCGTTGTGGAAGCTTCGGATATTTCCTGTGTAGGCTTAAAGGCATAGGAGGTGAAATAGTTAGTGCTTTCCCCCATTAAGGCACCGGCCACCAGGCCGGCAAGCATCGCCCAGAACAGGCCCAGGCTAGCCTGCAAGAAATAGATTACCAGGAAACCAAATACCGCTGTCAATATCGTTGCACCCAGCGTGCCCCGGCGCAAAGCCCCCAGGAGTGCAGACATGTCTACCTTCTCTCCAACCCTCACCAGGAAGCAGCCAATGATAGAGGCTACGACGCCCCCAGCCATAATCAAAAGAGGCAACCACCAGGCATGTTGCAGAGCTACCTGGTCCGAAAGCGTAGGAAATAGTA
>JBKHJJ010000123.1:0-3794 GCA_046538185.1 Dehalococcoidia bacterium | reverse complement strand
GTATGGCTGTGGTGGAGATACCTGGATAGTGGCGATCTGGATGCCCTGGCTACGTTGCTCGAGTACAACAGGGAGGATGTGATGAACCTCAAGGTGCTAAGGGAGAGGTTAGATGGATGATGAAGCACTAAGAAGTGAGGCCGGAAAGCTAGTTAACTACGTTCTCTCACTGGGTAACGATTTCCGGATACTAGCGGCGCAATCGCAGACGCACATCGGAGCGATAATAGCCGATGCCGTGCTTCAAGTAGGCCACCGATGGGAGACTCATGTTGGCCCGAGGGTCGAACGCATCAAGGCAATTTACCCTCAGGCTGGGACAATCCCGGGTTTGCTGAGGCTTCTGCAACAGAAAGGA
Organism: Dehalococcoidia bacterium; assembly: GCA_046538185.1. Classification (GTDB taxonomy): domain Bacteria; phylum Chloroflexota; class Dehalococcoidia; order GIF9; family AB-539-J10; genus RBG-13-51-36. Next base: position 3,436 of record JBKHJJ010000123.1, on the reverse strand, counting down.
CCTCAAGAGCTGCTGAATTGGCGAGGGGCCGATGAGCAGGATAGGCTCCAGAAGACAGCTGATTTCTTCCACAAAGAGGAAGTTGAGACTGTTGGCGATCTTCGAGCGTGGTTGGAGTCGGATGACAACAGGGATAGGCTGCTGACCAAGAGTCTTCGCAACGATAAGGCCGATATACCGAGAATAGGAGACAAGACCGCCGACTACTACCGTGTGCTGGTCGGTCTTCCGGACGCAGTTGCCATTGACAGGCGCATAGCAGACTTCCTTAGAGATGCAGATGTAAGAAGAGGAAGGAGTCAATACTTGAAGGCGAGGGCGATTGTGCAGTTGGCGGCTCCAATGCTATCGACCATCAGGAATCAGCAGGTTCGTCCAGTCGACCTGGATGTCAGCATCTGGGAGTTTCAATCAAGCGGCCGCACGTTACGACATCGGCAGAATAGAAGCACTGGTGAACAGCGGCGATCAAACAAGGCTACGTGTGTCAGCGAGGAACGGGCCAGCAAGGAGATCGATGTGAACAATGTGATCGGTTATTCGCCCCTGCCGGCGCGAGGTAGAGCCATAGTTGAAGCAAAGAACAACGACAGCTGGCAGGATGCAAAGAGGGAGATCCTCATTAGTAGACCATGGATGGCTGCCTTGATATGCTGGGGTGGAGCACTGGACATATCGATGGCGCGGATGAAGTATGGTGCATCTGTGTCTAAGATGCCAGGCAAGAGACCATATATGTGGATACCGGTCTGGCTCTGGATCGGAGGTACAAGATACGAGGGTAGGCTGCGCTACGACCTGATCCGTGAAGGCGGGTGCATAAGCAATCATCTCAATGATCGGAAGGATGGGCTTGGCGGTGCCATGACGGGTGCAGGCTTCGCCGCCAAGGAAAGGATCCACCTGAGGTTCGTCGGCAATGAGGTGTGGGTGCTGAAGTCTGAATAGGCTACCGAGTCACCATCGGATCGGGATGTGTAGTATACATCATCTGCGGGAGAGAGGTTTACCACTGGCATTGCCGCTCTGGCTACTATAACAGGCTACACACGACGCCTGCATCCGTGAACAGAAGCTGGAGCTTGACCTGTGAAGCGTTGGTCTGCAGCATGCGGGAAAGGGCCTTACTGTAGAGCAAGAGCTGAGGGCGATAGTATTCGGCAGTGCTGGCCAGGTCTGTCTCATATGTGATCTCGTTGCCCTTGAAGCCGAGTGTCGATGCCTGTGACGGCCTGCCATCCGGAGCGCACAGTATGGTGACTCTGGGCTCAGCGAGGCATTGAACGAAGTAGCGGAATGTTACCGACTGTCGGAGATTAGGCTCTCTCTGGCCTAGGCCCATTCCGCATGGTGTCTCCGGAATCTGCAGCGGCCTCACGGCCATATAGGCAGCGGTCTGGGAGACTTGCGATCTCCCTGTTGATTGCTCATCCACGTGCTGACGAATACCTGTCTCCATTGAGGGGCGTGGGTGTGCCTATCGGGTCTCCCGGCGTTCTTGGAGTTCTAACCGAGTGATCTCTTGGCTCGGCAGTATACAGAACTTCACACAAGGTATTGAGACGGCGGCGCAGGGAGCTATCCTGCGGAAGATATGCTCGATCTGCTTTACAGTGTACCGCGAAGGCATCGTCGAAATGGCGTATTCATGGTCCATAGCTCGACCGAACTGGCCCTTAGGAAGCTTAGATATGATACCGGCGAGGGCCCTGGCACTGGCGGATTTCTGTGGTTGCCCGCTGTGGCAGTTGGTCTGCCGAATACTCTGCTCGGAAAGCCGGTATACGGCTCGGACTACATGCCTGAGACTGGCGACAACGAACAGGTTATCGCCATGTTCGGCGACTTTCGATATGGATATCAGGTCGTCGATAGGCTCAGCATGAGCGTCCAGCGCCTGGGCGAACCGTATACTGAATCTGGGCTCATAGGTGTACGCCTCCACAAGCGAGTGGGCGGCTTCGTAAGGACGGCCCAGAACAAGCCGATCCCTCTGCTCAAAGAGCGGGGCGAATAGCGAGACAACTAAGAGGGGGAGAGAGCGTCAGGCTCTCTCCCCCTCTTAGTCAAGTCTTCTGGTATCCACTGCTGCGGAGGACAGAACTGCTGATTATACCACTTGTTGAGTCAGCGAAGTCTGGGCTCATCGCTTCGTGGCAGCTTGAGAAAGCCAGCCCACTTGGGGAACTTGTGGTACCGGTAGAAAACCGGGGTATCTGAGAGGACTCGAGCCCAGTTAAAGATCACAAGCAGCACAAGGAAAAGAGGTGCGACTAACCAGAACCTGTCTTGGATACTCACGACGGCATCTGGCAAGCGTCTGATCATGGCATAAATGAGGACGGCACTGCCTACAGTGATAATCCCATATGTGATAGCTAGCCACTGCGGAGGACGACGGGGCAGAAACTCGCCAAGATAACCTATCTCCTTAGCACCCATTATGACCCCAGAGCATCGTATCCTTTCAGGCTCACTATGAAAGACCTCAACAACGACGCCATCACTGTGGTCAAGATAGCGAAAGCCAACCTCGATTGCCTCATCTCCATCTTGCACAAGGTGTTTCGTTGATACCATGTTTGCTTCCTTGCCGATCGCCAGTATATTGGGTGGGCGGAGTATGTTAGCTCCATCAAAGTGAAGGGTGACGGGTTCAACTACGTCGGTCTTATGGATAGTCTCGGCTCCCCTGTTGAAGACTATGAACACGGTTCGGTAGACGTCGTGAATCTGTCTCCCACCGAACGTCATCTTGAGTTCTGGCGGAGCATTAGTTCCTATGCCTATCACCCTTTTCGTGTTCAGAGCCCAGGCTGGCTTCTTCTTCTTAGCAAGCTTGAGTGCCAAGGCTATTGTAGCCACAGACAGCACCAAGGTCAGAACCGCCAGCAAGAGTATCCAGTTCATCGCTAGGTCTCCTGCCGAATTATACCAGTATCCGATCTCCAGAAGAAGTCTCGGTCAGGCAGAGCGAGCAAGACCAGCAGTCGCCAGTTGACACCTATAGCTGCCAATGCTAGCCTTCAGGTCCAAGGGATCATCAGGAGGTGTACTAGAATGACCGACGAGATTGAAGGCATCAACAAGAAGCTAGACGAAATGCGCCTAGAACACAAGCGGGATAAGTATGAGAATACCAGCTATATACTGTGGGGATTCACTCTCGCAATGCTGGGGCTAACCGTAGCCAGCCCTCACCTTGCCAATATAATAGTGACAATCGTGTTCTTCTTGTTAGGATGGGTAATGTGGGTCCGTTCCAGAAGGGCGAAAGCACGGTAGGACCTTAACGCCGGTTGGCCTAGCAAACAGGGTAAGGTCAAGTGAAAGCTCACAATACATAGTCGACCATCATAGCCTTATAGAGAAATCCAACATGGGGGGGGGTATACTCAAAAAGTGTGGAAATAGTTAGCGGCAACGAGTACTCTTT
>JBKHJJ010000122.1:0-3820 GCA_046538185.1 Dehalococcoidia bacterium | reverse complement strand
AATATGGCCCTATGCGAGGAGGTCCAAGCCCCAGTAGTGGCGTCCAAGGAACAGGACCTGTAGGCCCTCAGGGTCCCGCGGGCCCTCCAGTACCCGAACAATAGAGTTTTGATGATAACTCTAGGGCAATTTGCTCGATATGGGCTTGGTGAGCCGAGGGTGTCTGAAATCAGGAGGTAACGTGAAAAAGAAATTGTCATTCGTGCTTGTGGCATTGATTTTAGTGCTGGCGGTTCCGGGATTGAGCGGCTGCATCGAGAATAGGGACACCGAAGCGGTCATGCCGGAGAATACGGATGCTGCCTCAGGTGTGTTTGAGGGAAAAGCACGCATTGGCCCAACAAGCCTGGGAGAGGAAATCGACCAGCCTTATCCTGAAGAGGTCTACCAGCCGAGGAAAGTTATGGTCTATGATGCCGACCATGCCCAGCTTATCACGCAGGTCGACCTGGATGAAAACGGCTACTATAGAGTTGAGTTGCCGCCGGGGACATATACCATCGATATCAATTACTTCTCCGCTGACACCAGTTATACTGTACCGAGAAAGCTGAAGATAGAGCCCGGCATACACGTGATGCTGGATATAGATTTCGATACCAATGTTCCCCTCGCAAGCTGGCTGATAGGCGAGCATTTCTATTATGGCCAGGACTGTGTCTGGGGAGACACGCTGGTGGGGCTGGACTATGAGTATGAAGAGGGTAAGATAGTCGGACAATGCCTCTCTGCCTTCAATCTGACTTCGCATGAAAAGAAGCGCCTCCTGGAGATCCCCGATTTACGCATGGCTGGTACCCCATCGATTTGCCAAAACAAGATAGTCTGGGCTTCCGTTGACAGTGACGAGTTCTTTCGACATGTTACTTCTTCTGTGCTCCAACCTCCCCCGAACTATGACATTTTCCTGCTCGACCTGCATACAAACGAAGTAATGCAACTTACCACCGAGGAGCATGCGCAGATGTCGCCGCGTATTTACGGCGAGACCATCGTCTGGCTGGATGCGCGTAACCAAACACGGGACCAATATCCGTTTCCCCTCGATGTCTATGCCTATGACCTGCAAACAGGGGAGGAAGTACGCGTCACTGAGAATACGACCGTTGAAGGTTACAATCAGGTAGCCATAGATGGCAGTACTATCGTGTGGACGGATATGCGCCATGCTGATATGGATGCCGTCAGCCACGCCGGTAACGATTCTTCGTATAATAACGAGATATACGCTTATGATTTAAACACCGGCGAAGAGCGACGCATTACGATGTCGCCCAAGAATGACCAGTCTCCTGATATCAGCGGGAACAGTATAGTCTGTCTCCGACGGGAAGGATTCCGCAAAGCCAATATCTTCCTATACGACCTGGAAAGCGGAATTGAGACGCAGGTATCACATAGTGGTTACGCTGCTTTCTCTCCTTCTATCCACAACCAAAGGCTGGCATGGACAGATGCGAGGTCCAGCGATGGAAATACGACCAATGATGTCATTGTGAACGGGCATGAGCCGGGTGCCGACATTTATCTATTTGATCTGGAAACCCAGAAGGAACTCAAACTTACTTCAACCAAGGAAGGGAGGGTTTGGTGCCATCCTGTTATCCACGGCGATTACATGGTTTTTCAATGGAACCGACAGATTGGTTCTCTGGTTTATGTTATGAGTCTGCCGTGAGAGGGAGGTATTATGAAGAAGCTTATACCAATAGTGATATTAATCGGCTTGCTTATCGCCGGCTGCCAGCCACCTGAGAATGAAACCCGCACTCCTATACCGGTCAAGGACAGGCTACCGCTGTATGGGGAACAACAAGCTGCTGACGATATCGTGCCCGTGCCTGGTGGTGGTCCAGCCTATCGTGGCAATGTTCACCAGGAAGGTCAGGAAAACCCATGGTCACCAATAGAAGTGTCCGAGACGTATCTGGGCAGCGGCGCCGATGAGGCTCATGTCTATTACAGGAGTCATATAGAAACCGCACCCGGGGAGACCAGGAACAATGTAATCAAGGCAATAGTTCCCGGCAAAGAGGTCAGCAGCCTGAGACTTTATGCCAATGATATCCCTCAAGGTATCACACTCACCGACGGCATGCAGTGGAGTGGACCCAGCGCCCGGGCCTCGGTCCTAGTAATTGAAATCGCGCCTGATGTTGCTCCGGGGCAGTATCCCTTGGAAACCGGCCTGGAGATTAACGGTAAGGACTATGGCACCGTTGAATGCACCATAGAGGTGATTGAGCTTTCTATTGAGCAGTCCGTGGTAAAGGTGTTTGAAACCGGCGAATCTCAATCTCCTAAAGCTCTGGGGGTCATCGTGGGGAGTGGCAATCAGGTACTGACCGTCCTGGATTACGAGGAATATACTCCCGCTCCCGGCACCCTGGAAGTGGTTACCCCTACAGGCAATCGGTTCAGTGTCTCCGTTCAAGCCATCGACCCGCGTACCAGCGCTACCCTTCTCCTGCTTGAAGGCGCGAACCTGCAGCCAGTCAGGGTCGGGGATTCCGCAAACCTGGAGACAGGACAACAGGTATGCGTCCAGGGATGGAAGTCCGGAACGACATTTAAGAAAGCACAGGCGAGGATAACCTATCTCAGTGATTGGCCACTGGATTTCCATGTGAATATTACCGAGGAGGCGATACTCAGTGGAAACTTCAGAACTCAGGACAAAGGCACTTACTCAGGCACGAAATACTGAGAATAATTTAGTGTGCGTCGCCCCCAGCGGGGTCCAAAGATGCAATCTTGGTGCAGAAACTTTGTGAAGCTCATTGTGCCCATGTAGATGCACACCATACTTTTCAACAACAAGTCCGCAATGTCCTGAGTTCTGAACTTGATTAGGGAGCAGGGGGCTGCTATCACTGATGGATCCGGTAAGATTATCGGAATGACAGGAACGTTTTATAATAGACTGATACCGAGGTCGGGAGACATCGGTACGACACCGGACTGTGTGCCGATCAGCAGTGCCATGGAGTTGCTGTCTCCGGATGCTGCAGACCGGCCATGGGCTGGTGGTCCGGCGGTGACTGCGCTCGTTACCGATAACCGGGGTACATCGATTCTCGGCCATATACTGCCTTCTGTTTCCGCCTACGGGAAAATGACGGAGGCTGTACAGGAACTACTGGGAACACTGGGAAAACCCCTAGATGATACCGATGCTTTGGCGGAGCATTATGCAGTCTTTCGCCATCCCTGCCCTGTCGATGGCATATTGCTGACCCTGACGTATCCCAACCTGCAGGAGTTGAGAAACACGGAAGGCGAGTTGCTTGACCAGGCGAAATGGGTTGGACTTGAATGGGCTCGAAGCGAAGGAAAACCCAACCGTTTGTTTTACGGCACCAAACCTTATGACATTGAAGGTATTTACCAGCTTAACGGCGCTATGACCCATTTGGAGGAATGTCTGAACCTGGACCTGGGGATGGAATGACTACGTATTTGGTAATTACATTGCACCAAATGACATTTGTCATAACCACGCTCGGTGAGTGGAAAGGACCATGGGAATTTACTGTGCCTCTGCGATGAGTCACGTAACACACATGGGCAAGTTGTAGCGAGATTTTATGCAAGATGAGACACAGGTGGAAATAAAAGACCTCCTGGAAGAGCTGCAGGCAGAACTGAAGAATATGGAATAAGGTGCTGATTCCGTCGTCGTCATAATCGTCCGCCGGAAAAGGAATTTCAAAATCTGGGCCCTTAGGCCCATGACAAAGGGGGACAAAATGTGGTACAAGATAGGCGAATGCATCAACTGACGGAGAGATTGGTTCTTATGAAGGTGTGTCTTATGCAT
>JBKHJJ010000015.1:0-17507 GCA_046538185.1 Dehalococcoidia bacterium | reverse complement strand
GAGGAACAGCGCCAGGAGCACAAAGAAAGTGGTCAGCGCAGTATTCAGACACCTTCCCAGCGTTTCTACGAGGCTATCGTTTACAATCGCGGCGAAGTCGGGCCTGATGTGCTTCAATACGTTCTCCCTAATGCGGTCAAACACGACCACCGTATTGTTGACACTGTAACCGACAACGGCAAGCAGCCCGGTGATAAACAGGGCATCGATCGCCACCCCGGCAAGCAAACCTAGGATGGAGAAGATGCCCACTATTACGAATACATCGTGGATGAGGGCAACAATAGCGCAGGTACCCCAACGAAAGGGACTGGGCATGCGTCGAAAGGCCCAGGCAATGTAAAACAACATAGCCACCGCGGCTATTACCACGGCGATGACGGCATTGCGTGCCGTTCTCGCAGCCACTGTTGCCGAGACTAAATAGTAATCGGTTATTTCAACCTGGGAACCTAATTGTGTGCCGAGTTCCTCGGCTAAATCTCTTGCTTCGTCCGAGGTTATTTCTCTGGTGTAGACGATGAAACTGCCCTCGCTGGCGTCCTGGATACGCGCCTCGTCGTATCCGAGGTCAACCATTTCCTCCCGTACCTGGCCTTGTTCCACCGGCGGGCTAAACTCGAGAATCATAGATGTGCCACCAGTAAAATCCGTACCCGTCCGCAGTGGCGAGCTGATCTGTATTTGAGAGACGATCACGGCGATTATCGCTATGACTATAAGTATCCCTGAAGCAAGGAAGAACCACCGCTTGTTACCAACAAAGTCTATCATCTCAGGTTCCTCGCTTCCCGATGGAGCCGAGTCACTCCGTAGGCTGTCGGATTGATGACCAGCCGGCTGCCTACAATGAGGCGGAGCAAAGTCCTGGTGACCACAATGGCCGTGAACATGGACAGGGCTACACCGATGAGCAGAGTCTGGGCAAAGTCTTTGACCATGAAGGCGCCGAGGGTGCTGCCGAGCCAGATCAGGATGAAGCAAGCGATGAAAGTGGTGATATTGCTATCCCTGATGGCAGTCCACGCGCGGCTGAACCCGGTCTCGACTGCGGCACCTAAGCTGCGCCCGCCTCGCATTTCTTCTTTCGTGCGCTCAAAGATAAGGACGTTGGCATCTACAGCCATGCCCAACGACAGAATGAAGCCGGCGACTCCGGGCAACGTAAGGGTTATGGGCGTTATGGGCCATAGCTTGAAAATGGATAGAAGGACCACGCCATAAATCCCCAAACTGAGGCAAGCCACTAGGCCGGGTAGGCGATAGTAGACAAGCATGAATATTAGCAACAGCACTATCCCGACTGCTGCCGCTATTATGCTCTTCCTGATGGAGTCCTGCCCCAAGGTGGCGTCTACAGTCCTTTCATAGAGCGGAACACTAGATTGGAATGACCCGTCTACCCACCTCCCGAGTGGAACGTCAATTCGCCCGGCGTTGAGCAATCGACGTAGTTCCTGGGCATCGGTGAGACTCAGCCCTTCAATCACTCCACTCTCTTCTATTACATCCCGAACTACCGGGGCAATGATATCACCGTCTTCGCCTCGGAGTGGCTCGTCGCCGAGGAAGATGGCCATTTGCTTTTCTATGAGGCGGCTGGTTATCTGTTTAGAGAGTTCCTGTCCGGTTTCGTCCCACTCGAACACTAATAACGGCCTCCCTAGCTGGTCCACATCGACATAGGTGTTCTCCTCGAAATACCTGCTGCTGAGAACCAGCTCTTTTTCCTCCCCATTGACTGAGACTGTCCCTTTAGCGGGAACCCAGTTTCCCTCGTCATCTTGCTCCCTGAATTCGAGCAGGGAGAAACGTCCGATCATTTCCTTAGCCTTCTCGATGTCAGCAATGCCGGGTAATTGGATGGAGATGTTGTATTCTCCTTCCCTTTTCTGCAGTTGGACGATGGCCTCAGTTATGCCCAGAGCATCAATGCGCCTTTCTATGACTCCCTTAACACCCTGCATTATCTCATCCCTGTTCTCAGGCTCAACGTCGGTAACATTAGCCTGATACACCAGATAGCTGCCACCGGCAAGATCAAGCCCCAGCCTTAGCCCTTCCCTGCCAAAAACGTTCCTGTCTAGAGGGACTATGGACCATAAGGCGAAACCGAACAGAGCGAGGATGAAGATTAATGAATAGAGGTTGCCCCTTCTCAATTCAGTCTACCTCTGTTTTGGAGTGTCTTCGAGGTCGTTTCTATCTCGGGATCCTGAGGTTCTTGGGAAGTCTTTGTTTGTCGGTTGCTCACTATCGATAACTGCCTTCGAACCAACGCTAATGCTTCTTCCCTCGTGCTTAACTCACCGCTGGCACGGGCCTCGTTGACTATGGTCAGGAGTTCGCCAATCAAAGGTCCCGGTGCCAAGCCAAAGGCGTTCATTATATCATGGCCATCAACAAGTTTCACTGGCAAAACCTTGGCTCGCTGTTTCTGGTGTTCATGAAATATGTGGTTTATCACACGGCAGTGGCTATTCCACTCTTCCATAGATGCGAGGGGACCGCGGCTGGCCAGGTAATCGGCCAACGCCAGGAGCAGAATATCAATGCCAGCGTCGCCAGTATCCCGAAAGTAGCGATAGATCGCCCTTTGGCTGGGCAACCCTTCATTCGACATCTGAACGGGACGCAGGTGGTGATAGACTAGGCTTTCCACGAGTCTTATTTCCCGATTGCTGAACCGCAATCGCTCCAGAATGGCGGCGGTCACAGTTGCTCCCTCTTTGGTGTGACCCAGGAATCTAGCCCTGCCTGTATCATCGATAGACTTCGTCATTGGTTTGGCAATGTCATGTAGTAGCGCGCCCAACTTGAGGAGGGTTCTGTGGTTGCTTCCGCCGGAGACTTCCTGCGACAAGTGGCTGTTTATTTTGCGGGACCAGGGAGCACTGGCTAGCATATCGTCATTGCCGTACTCCCAGTCGCTTTCTCTGGTCAGGAATTCTATGGCAGCTACGGTCTGCAAAGAGTGTTCGAACACATCCCAGAAGTGTACTGTTGGTTGCTCTACTCCCTTGCATTCGGCCAACTCGGGGATTATGGCGACAAGTAAGCCCAGTTTATCCAGATGTCTGAGATGGTGAGCAGCTTTGGGCAGAACAAGCAGGCGAAGCAGTTCCTCTCTAATTCTCTCTCCCGAGACCTCCGCTATAGCTTGGGAATGGGAGCGAACAAGGGATTCTGTCTCTGGCTCAATAGCAAAATCAAGCTCGGCAGCCAGTCTCGCAGCCCGCAGAAGTCTGGCGGCATCGGCCTCAAATATGTGCCGACTTACCGCTCGCACTGTCTTGTTCCTCAAATCCTCCTGGCCGGAAAACGGATCGATTAGCTTATGGGAAAAGCGTTCTTCAGCGAAGAATCTTGCCATTTCTCGGGATACCGTAGCGACGGGTGTGTCCGCAGTGGCAAATCGACTCACTTCTAGGGCAATGGCATTTATGGTGAAGTCGCGGCGGGCGAGATCGGACTCGATATCTGAGGAAAAGGTAGAGAAATCATAGTGTCGCTCTGCGCCGCGGGATTCCCTATTTTGCTGCTTGCCTTCAACGACAACGACTCTAGCTATCTGGTTGGCCTCGTCAAGAAGCACAAATCTGCCTCTTATTTCTCTGGCTACTTTGCGAGCTATCGATATCGCGGCGCCGCTTACGGCAATGTCTATGTCATTCGTCTTTCTTCCCAGTAGCCAGTCACGGATAAAGCCACCAACGATGTAGCCGTGCTTTCCTTGGGAAGCCAGCAGGTGTGCTATCTCAGCTAAGGTGGCAGGTAGGCCGGGCTTCTTCGTAAAGGACACAACAGCGAATTATAGTTTGTCGCGGCGGGCATTGCAAAGGTCTGACGACAGCCCGAAGCAGAACACGACTTGTCTGCCATCTTCGTCGGCGCTGATTCATCGGAAGTGCTGGCCGGGCTATACAGATAGGGCCATTCTGCTCGGCGGGCTATTCAGTCATAATGGCTTGGAGCATTCCTCTTGTACAGGGCAGGCCGAGCACTGCCCGGTCTTGCAGAATTCAAGCCCTATTCGTACCAGAGCCGCCTCCACCTGTGGCTGCTCCAAATCGTTTTCATTCAGACCAAGCCTGGAAGCTACCTCCCTGGCAACAGGAGAAAGGCTCGGCCTCGCTTTTTCCCAGGTGCCTTTCAACTCTCTTAAGAATGTGTTCACAGTGGTAGGCCCTACCCCTTTGAATTCCTGCAGCTTCTTCTCCAGGTCCTTATCGTTCTTTGCCTGGACATACAGATTCTCCAGCGAACCATATTTCTCTTTCAATCTAGATGCTATTTCCAGCAGCTTGGAAGCCGTAGCAAAGTCATAGACCACATAACCTCCGGCGTCCAGTACTTCTACTAGTCTATCCCAGCCAGCTTCTATGATGCTTTCAGGAGTTACGATATGCTCCTTTTCAAATTGTCTGTAGGTCCTCTTGGCTATCTCCGGGGAAGTACCTCCCACAAGGAGAATCGAAGCCAGAAACCACCTGAACCTGTGTTGTTCACTCGTTAAGTCCAGGCCCAGCTCTTGGGAGTAACTCGGCAGCTGAGAGAGTTTCTTCTGGACGGTCATTTGCGATGTGCCTTCGTTAGTTCCTTGAGACGATTCATTGCTGGCGGCAAGACTTCGCCTATAGCTTCGCGCAATCTCAACTGAGCAACTGCGTCGAACGGAGTATCACCCTGATTGATGATCACCTGACGCGCGCCCGCCTGCAGTGCCAATCCGGTGACGTTTCTCATGCTCCATTTCATTATACAACGTCATGGAATGATTTGGCACGACATATGACGAAGCAACTCATAATCTTTGCTGGCTGTGCTAAGGGAGTCAATGGATGTTCGGCTTGAAGAGTCGCTGAACATGTGAACGTGAGTTTGTTGCTTAGCCGGTTTCTTTTGCCGGCGACATTAGAACCAAGGCTGATTCTTGGAGATGGCGCAGTTGGCTCTGCCTGGGCGTAGCTAGTAAGAGCTTGGCAAAGTAGGCCGGTTTTTGTCACAATAAAGCTGATTTCCGGGCAAGAAATGGAAGACCTGATCAAGCGTGCAGCGAAGGACTTAGCGGAAAGCAAATACGCCATTGCATTAAGCGGGGCCGGTATGTCCACCGAATCAGGCATACCCGATTTCAGGGGGCCAAAGGGGATCTGGACCATGAATAAGGAGGCAGAGGGTAAGGCTTATCAAAGGTACGAGCTTTTCCTGCATGACCCCAGGGGATATTGGGAGGAAATGGTGGGTGCCCGGGGGACATACGGGGCATTCTATGAGGAGATCAGAAGAGCTGAGCCGAATCCGGGTCACTATGCCCTGGCTGAACTTGAAGTTCTGGGAATACTCAAGTGCGTGATCACTCAGAACATTGATGGCCTGCATAAGAAAGCGGGGAATAACAGGGTTTTGGAATATCACGGCAGCACCCATGTTCTGAGATGCATTTCCTGCGGCTCAAGGTTCGCCCGGGAAGAAGTCTCCCTGGATGAGCTTCCGCCTCGCTGCAAGTGTGGGGCTGCCCTAAAATACGATGTGGTTCATTTCGGGGAGGCAATACCTCTGGATGTCATGGGGGAATCGGAAGAAGAAGCTTCAAAATGCGACTTGATGCTTATCTGTGGAACATCCGCAGTGGTCTATCCCTTTGCCGGCCTACCCAGGATAGCAAGGTCTGGTTCGGGTAGAGTGGTAGGGGGTCTGGATGCACTGGGGCATAAGGCCAATGTGAGGATAATAGAGGTCAATGCGGACCCTACGCCTCTTACGCGGGAGGGGGTATCAGACTATTTGATCCGGGGGAAGACGGGCGAGATACTGCCCCTGATAGTGCAGGAACTAAGAAGGGCATACAAGCAGCAGAGCTAGTACCTGGACTCCTGGTTACGTAGGCCAGTGCAACACCGTCAGAAACTGTTCTCCGGGTGCCTACATCACTCTTTTGAGCCTGGGATTGGGAGTAATGCCGGGCATCCTGCCTCTTTTGGCGATGGGTCTGTCCTCCACTTCATGAAGATCGGCGGTGAAGTCGATGGGTTTGGCGTCGCTGATATAGCTGCCGACAGCGAATACATCCACCGGTGCCCCTTGATCGAGAAAGTACCTTATTCGTTCCGGGTCTAGTCCACCGCTGACAACTATTTGTATATCTTTGAATCCCTCGAGGTCCAGCCATGCCCTCACTTCTTTGACCAGGCCGGCGGTAACTCGACCTCTCTCTGAAGGGGTATCCAACCTTACTCCCTGTAGCTTCCCTTGCATCGCTTTGGCCACGGCTATGCTCTCTCTGACCTCGTCCTCAAACGTATCTACCAGGGCGATGCGCGGCACTTCTGGAGGCATATGCTTGTCGAAAGCGAGAGTGGCTTTCGCCGTGCTGTCCATGATGATGATCAGGGCATGGGGAATAGTCCCTGTGGGTTCGATGCCAGCGAGTTTTGCACCGGCGCTACTGGCACAGCCAACGCAGCCTCCCATGATGGCAGAGTATTCCATGATGCCGACCACTAAAGGATGAACATGGCGAGCCCCAAAGCTGATGACCGGAATACCCTGGGCAGCATCGACGCATTGCCGGGCGGCGGTGGCCCAGCCACTGCAGTGAGACAGGATGCCTAAATAGGCTGTTTCGTATGCTCCGTAGCTTTGGTAGGGAGCCCTTATGCGCAGGACTACCTCTTTTCCATCGAAAGCCTCGCTCTGGTCCAGAGCCCAGACTTCACGGTTATCTTGGGGAAGGACTTCAGCGAGCAAGGCCTTGACTTCTTCCATGCCGCACAAGATACCCGCTCGGCGGGGAAATACCTCCATGGTTGCGAGTGGATTGATTCCCTCCTCCTTAAGTATTTCCACCGTGCGGGGGAAATAGATATCGGCAGTCTCCCCGTTCAGCCACGAATCGGGAATTTCAAAGTGAGGTTGATAGACTTTGACCACCGGCTTGATGAGCTTGGCACCCAGCACATTCTCCATATAGTCCAGGGCGAACAGGTGAGCTTTCTTGTCGAAGGAAGCAACGCAATCGACTGGCACTTCAACTTCGTAGTTTCTGTTTCTGGCGTCAATTACTGCCTGCATGACACAAATATGGGTCGTCACCCCACAGACGACTATGGTTTCGACTCCGATCGCCTGCAGTCGCTTGTCTAAAGAAGTGTTGTAGAAACTGCTGAAAGTTCTTTTTGGTATTATCTCACCGGGATACTGCGAAAGCTCGGGGATGAGTTCCGCCTCCTCGGTGCCTTCAACACAATGGGGTGGAAACATTTCGAATTCTGGGTCGTCGCGCGTATGACGGTCACACAAATAGAATACTCTGGAGCCTCGTTCTAGTTCCTGCTCCAGCAGTTTCTGCACGTTGGGTATGATTTTCCGGGCTTCGGTTCCGCAGTAAAGTGGGTAGCCTTCCTCGAGAAAGCCGCGTAGCATGTCTGTTACAATTACCGCTCTAACCACGGCGCCACCAATGGTTGGGTTCAGGTTTAGTTATTAACATTTTCGTCCCGCCCTGGCAAGTCCTGTGAACTGATGACCGTAATTTCAGACATTCATATTTGCCCGCATCAGTGTCGAAAGTGGCGAACACCGGTAAATACCATAGCCACATTATACTTATCTGCCAGCTCGATTACCTCTTTGTCTCTTACCGAGCCACCGGGCTGAATGATGGCTGTGACCCCCTGCTTGATTGCCAGTTCCGGACCGTCGGTGAAAGGGAAGAAAGCATCCGATGCCAGGACACTGCTTCTGGCGCGTTCGCCGGCCCTCTTAAGAGCGAGCTCAACGCTCACCACCCGGCTTGGTTGTCCGGCTCCCATGCCCAACAGCGTCTGTTCCTTGGCGACAACTATGGCGTTGGATTTTATGCCCTTGACTGCCTTCCAGGCGAAAAGCAGGTCCGACAGTTCGGCGTCAGTGGGCTGCCGCTTCGTCACTACCCGGGGCTGGTATTCTGACTCGGTCAACACGTCAGGCGATTGCGCCAGGAAGCCACCCCTTATATGGCGATAGTCAAAATGCGACTCGAACGGTGAAGCATGAGAGTATGGGGGGACTTTGACCAGGCGTAACCCTTCCTTGCGTCTCAGTAGTTCCAGGGCATCCTTTTCATATCCTGGAGCTACAATGGCGTCGTAGTGAGTCTTATTGATCTCGCTGGCGGTAGCCACGTCTATCTCTTGGTTGCTGGCAACTATGCCGCCGAAGGCAGCTACGGGGTCGCCGGTCAAAGCCCGTCGATAAGCCTCGGCCAGGTCGTTGTGGCAGGCGAGGCCGCAGGAGTTGTTGTGCTTCATTATTGCAATGGCAGGAGCAGTGAAGTCGCTTAGGACATTCAAAGCAGCATCCAAATCGAGGAGGTTGTTGAAGGAAATCTCGGGGCCCCCGAGATGTTCCAGTGACGCCAGGCCGTCTTGCCCTCGTCCTATATTTTGTTCAATGTAAAAGGCAGCTTGCTGGTGGGGATTCTCCCCGTAGCGCAGGCCACGCTCTTTTCTCAGGGCTATCGTCATTTCTTCCGGGAAGGTCTCTTCATTGAGGTATTGGGCGATGGCTGTATCATAGAGGGCCACGTGCTGGAAAGCCTTCTGGGCCAACCGTTTTCTATATTCTAGGCCTGTATTTCCGTGGCGCAGCCTCTCCAGGATTGCATCATAATCCCGGGGATCAACCACCACAAGGACGGAAGGAAAATTCTTGGCTGCCGAGCGGATCATGGTGGGTCCACCGATATCGATATTCTCCAGGGCCTCATCTAACGTAACGTCGGCTTTGCTCACCGTTTCCACAAAAGGATACAGGTTTACTACTATCATATCGATAGGCTCGATACGGTTCTGGCTTAGCTCCGACAGGTGTTGAGGAAGGTCCCGTCGGGCCAAGATGCCGCCGTGCACTTTGGGATGCAAGGTCTTCACTCGGCCCCCGAGGATCTCGGGGAAGCCTGTCAGGTCCGATATGCTGTGCACTTCTACCCCGGCAGCCTGCAGCGACTTCCTGGTACCACCAGTGCTGAATACGTCGATGCCCAGTTCTCTTAGGCCTTGGGCAAAAGCAACTACGCCTGATTTGTCCGAAACGCTGATTATGGCTCGCACATAGCCCCCTATCGTATTATTACTCTTTCCTCGTTTTCTGCCTTGGTTACCTCGCCGATCGTTATTGCCTCGGGCAAGATACGGACGATCTCGCCTACCTGCTGAGGTGAGCTTATAAGGGTCATGCCTACGCCCAGGTTGAATACGCGATACATTTCCGTTTCTTCTATACCGCCGGTTTCCTGTATGAGCTTGAAAATGGATGGTACATCCCATGAATCTTTGCGAAGATGAGCACCTAGGCCCTGGGGCAGAATGCGAGGTATATTACCTGCGAACCCCCCGCCGGTAATATGGGCGATACCTTTGATCAACGGCAGAGCTGGCTTCAGTTGGCGATAATAGCAATGGTGAACCCGGAGCAGCTCTTCGCCCAGGTTTCTCTCCAGCCCGGGATAGATTTTGTCCAGGCAAGAGGGGTCCGCATCTATATCAAAGACCTTGCGCACCAGCGAATAGCCGTTGGTATGCAGACCGGATGAAGGCAAGCCCAGGATCACATCGCCTGGCATGATACTGCGCCCGTCGATGATATTCTCTTTTTCCACCACTCCAACAATGAAACCTACCAGATCGTAGTCACTCCGGGAGTATATGCCTGGCATTTCCGCAGTCTCGCCCCCAACGAGCGAGCAGCCAACTTCGCGGCAAGCCTCGACTATACCCGAAATAATAGATTCTATTTGCTTAGACCTGAGTCTACCCATGGCGATGTAGTCGAGAAAGAAGAGAGGTTCAGCCCCGCAACAAAGGATATCATTCACGCAGTGGTTGACTATGTCCATGCCGATGGTGTCGTTCTTGCCGACGAGCGACGCTATCTTGAGTTTCGTGCCTACTCCGTCAACGCTGGAAACTAGAACCGGCTCAGCATATCCCCTGAGGTGAAACATGCTGCCGAACAAGCCTGTCCCCAGCACTTCGGGTCGGTAAGTAGCCCGAACTTGCTCGGCGACGGCTCTCTTTATTTTGTCAGCAAGAGGAACATCGACTCCGGCAGAGGCGTAGGCTTTATTGGGGGCGAAGCGGGGCGGTCTAGAGCCTGATCCCACTGAGGTTCTCCTGAGGAAGTGCCTCCAAAGCCAGTTTGTCCATTTCTATCTGTACTGGAATGGGATATGCTCCAGTAAAACAAGCAAGGCAGAAAATATCTCTGGGCAGGTCTATAGCTCGAATTAGGCCGTCGAGGCTAAGGTATCCTAGCGAATCAGCACCAAGGTGCTCCTTGATTTCCGGGACAGTTTTCCTCGCGGCAATAAGTTCCCATCTGGTTGCCATATCTACCCCGAAGAAACAGGGGTAGCGGATAGGAGGGGCACAGATGCGGAGATGAACCTCTGCAGCACCTGCTTTTTTGAGCAGACTAACCACACGAGGAGTAGTGGTGCCACGAACGATACTATCGTCTACGACTACTAACCTTTTCCCAGCAATTATGCGGGAAAGAGGGTTGAATTTTAATCGGACGCCAAGCTCCCGTATCCTTTGTTCAGGCTCAATAAAAGTACGACCTACATAGCGGTTTTTTAAGAGGCCTTCGCAATACGGGATACCTGAGGCATTAGAGTAGCCAATGCCGGCGGCAGTGGCGGAATCAGGAACTCCCATGACGAAGTCAGCATCGACAGGATATTCTTCAGCCAGTATTCTACCCATAGCCTCCCTTGTCGAGTAGAGTAGCTTGCCTTGTATGACACTATCGGGGCGGGCGAAATAAATATACTCAAAGATGCATATTGCTTTCTTGCCATTTTTCTTCTTGAAACTCTGGACTCCATGGCTATCGACGACTACGATTTCACCGGGTTCAATTTCCCTCACAAATTCGGCACCTATATGGTCTAGGGCGCAGCTTTCCGAGGCGATGCTCCATCCATTGTCAATACGGCCCAGACAGAGAGGGCGGACACCGAAAGAATCGCGAGCTCCGATCAACTTATCTTCAGTTAAGATTACCAAAGAGTACGCTCCTTGGAGGCGGTGCATGGCATATTCGATTTTTTCCTGCCAGCTTTGACTGGGCGAGGCCAGAATCAGGTACGCAATGACTTCGGAATCAGTGCCTGTGTGGAGGTGATAGCCCCGTCCCTGCAACTCGTCGTGGAGCTGTTCTGCATTGGTGATATTGCCGTTGTGTGCCAGAGCGAGGGTCAATCCATCCGATTCGGCGATGATAGGCTGAGCATTGGCAGGTCTGCTTGAGCCTGTGGTGGAGTAGCGGTTATGCCCGATGCCGATATGTCCTTTCAGCAACGCAAGGTCGTTTTCGGTGAACGCCTGGGAAACCAGCCCCATTTTCGTATGCACCTTTATGCCATTGCCATCGGTAACGGCGATACCGGCGCTTTCTTGACCGCGATGTTGGAGAGCGAAGAGGGCAAAAAAGGTGGTCTGGGCTACGTTTATGCCAGACGCATAGACTCCGAAAACTCCACAACTTTCATGCATAAAAGTTGTCTTACGGGACAATTGTAAAGCATCTTCGGCTTTTGGTCAATTTCACAATATTTGGTTGTCGTGATATGATATACCCCATTATCAAATTAGGGAGTTCATGATAGTGGACAAAGAGCAAAAAGGGGAAATCATCACCCAATTTAGACTTAAGGAAAATGATACCGGTTCTGTTGAGGTCCAGGTGGCATTGCTTACCGAGAGGATAAATCGGTTGACGGAGCATCTCAAAACGTATCCCCAAGACCGACACTCGCGACACACTCTTCACAGGGTAATAGGGAAGCAGAGGCGTTTCCTGGCGTACTTAAATAGGTCGGATACGAAGCGGTACTCTTCTCTTATCAACAGACTGGGTCTAAGGAAGTAATATGTCTGGTGTTTTTGAACGTACATTAGCGGGCAGGATGTTTAGCCTCCAGGTAGGCAAATTCGCCCAACAAGCCAATGGCGCGGTAGCTGTTCAGTACGGAGGCACAGTTGTCTTGGTTACTGCCTGTGCAAGCTCTGAACCTCGGGAGGGAATAGACTTTGTGCCTCTAACGGTAGACTACGAAGAAAGGCTCTATGCCGCGGGCAAGATACCGGGCAGCTTCATCAGGCGAGAGGGACGCCCTACTGAGGAAGCGGTGATAACCAGTCGGCTCATTGATCGCTCCTTGCGCCCCCTTTTCCCCAAAGAATTCAATCACGATGTCCAGATTGTGGCGACTGTGCTATCGGTTGACCAGGAAAACGACCCTGATATTTGTGCTCTTATTGGCGCTTCAGCAGCCCTGACATTATCGGATATCCCGTTTTTTGGTCCTATATCGGCAATGCATGTCGGCTTCATAGATGATGCTCTGGTTGTCAATCCTACACTGCCTCAAACGGAGAATAGCCTGGTCGACCTGATTGTGGCTAGCAGCAAAAGAGATGCGGTCATGGTGGAGGCAAGTGCCAGGCAAGTTTCTGAAGAAAAGTTGCTGGAGGCCATCAAGTTGGGGCACGAGGCCAACCAGGAGATCATCGAGCTTCAGGAAGAACTGCAACGTATTCACGGCAAAAATAAGCTAGAAACTAAGTCCAAGGAACTCCTCTCTGAGCTTTCAGGGCAAGTTGGTTCCCTAGTTGGTGAGAGACTGAGCCGCATTCTGGAAGAACCAGGAAAACTACAAAGAGAGGAGGCTTTGGCATCTCTCAAAGAAGAAACGAAAGAGAAGCTCGTAGGTTCGTTTCCCGAAGACGAAATCGGGGCGGCTTTTGAAGGCCGGCTTAGAGCTGCAGTCAGGGAAAAGATATTGCAGACGAGGCGACATCTAGATGGCCGCGAAGCTAAAGAGATTCGCCCTATTAGCTGTGAAGTGGGCATCCTGCCGCGGACACATGGCTCAGGGTTATTTGTGAGGGGAGACACGCAGGTGCTGACTATTGCCACATTGGGATCCACAAGTCGGGAACAGTTGCTGGATGGCTTGGGTCTGGAGGAGACCAAGCGATTCATGCATCACTATAATTTCCCTCCCTTCTCCACTGGAGAAGTGAAGCGAATAGGAACAACAGGGAGGCGAGAGATCGGCCACGGCGCTTTGGTGGAACGAGCTATTGCACCGGTACTGCCGTCAGAGGAGGACTTCCCTTACACAATACGGCTGGTTTCCGAAGTACTTAGTTCTCAGGGCAGCACATCTATGGCAAGTGCTTGTGCCTCCACTCTATCCCTCATGGATGCGGGTGTACCTATCAGGGCACCTGTGGCCGGGATAGCTATGGGTCTGGTAACGTCGGAGAATGGAGAGCATGTGATCCTAACTGACATTGTGGGCATGGAAGACGCCTATGGTGACATGGATTTCAAGGTTGCCGGCACAGCTCAGGGGGTGACAGCCTTGCAGCTTGATATCAAGCTACGGGGGGTAGGTTACGGTATACTGGGGGAAGCCTTAGGCCGGGCTCGTGAAGCAAGGTCGGAGATACTCGGGAAAATGGCCTTAGCCATTAGTGCGAGTCGTCCTGAGCTTAGTCCCTATGCTCCCAGGATGTATGAAATAACGATTGACCCGAGCAAGATCGGCAGCGTTATTGGCCCTGGAGGAAGGGTCATCAGGTCTATCATAGATGAAACCAAGGCGACTATAGATGTAAGAAACGATGGTACGGTTCTGGTTGGGTCTTCAAGCGAAGAAGCAGCCCGGAAAGCGATCAAAATAATAGAGGACTTGACCCGGGATGTGGAACAGGGGGAGGTGTACACCGGCAAAGTGACCAGGCTGTTCAATTTTGGTGCTATGGTGGAAATTTTGCCGGGAAAGGAAGGCCTGGTACATATCAGCGAGCTGGCCAATTACCATGTGCCTGAGGTTGAAGACGTGGTCAAGGTGGGCGATGAAGTCATGGTGAAAGTAATTGGGATTGATAACTCTGGGAGAGTCAATCTGTCGCGCAAAGCGGTATCCGAGGGATTGTCCCGCGTTCCCGGTGCCAAAGTTGAGGATTCCTCGGCTCCCAGGTACCGTCGGAAGAGATTTGCTCGTCCCCATGCTAAGGATGAACGACGCGGCGACTTGAACAGATAGGCTTGCTTTGCTGCTGGAGGGTATCGTATGGAGTTCATAAGGGTGGTCATCAACGGTGCTCTGGGCAGGATGGGTCAGGAGGTTGTCAAAGGGGTGGCCTGCGAGCCCAGATTGAAACTAGTGGGCGCCGTGGAAGCAGAGGTGACCCAGCGATATTTCCCTTTAGCCGAAGGTCCAGAGCTAGTGCCCTTTTCTTCCGATTTACGTTCTTGTCTGAAGAGCTGCAACGCTGACGTGGTGGTAGATTTCACTAATGCCGAAACTTCCATGGCGGCCGCTCGGGTCGCTATTGAACAAAGAGTCAATATGGTAATAGGGACGACAGGTCTTTCTGAGGAGAATCTGGCGGAAATTGAACAATTGTGTCGGGCCAATGGAGTAGGGGCGGTAGTTGCCCCCAATTTTTCTCTGGGAGCAGCGCTCCTGGTACATCTGTCGAAATATGCTGCCAAGTTCTTTGACCACGCCGAAATCATTGAAATGCATCACGAAAAGAAGGCTGATGCCCCTTCAGGAACTGCCTTGGCTACAGCAAGGGCCATGTCGCAAGTGCATGGTAAACCATTTGTCTACCCGAAGGTTCAATGCGAAGTACTCAGCAATGCCAGAGGGGGGCAGATAGATGGCATAGGTATCCATAGCTTGAGATTACCGGGATATATGGCCGGGCAAGAAGTCATATTTAGCGGAGCGGGTGAAACTCTGAGTTTGCGTCACAATGCAATAAGTCGAGAGTGTTACTTGCCTGGCATTGTTCTGGCAATTAAGGAGGTTACAAAACTGAAGGGACTGATTTACGGGTTGGACGCCCTACTAAAACTATAAACAAGAAAGGTCATGGAAGGATTCAATATAGCTATTGTTGGCGCAACGGAGATTGTAGGCCAAGAATTCATCAAGCTGCTTGAGCAACGCAATTTCTCTGTGGCCTCTATCCAGTTACTCGCCGCTGAACATTCCTCTAGCGCAAAGCTCTTCTTCGGCCACAAGAGAATCAAGGTCAAGGAAGCGAGACTGGAAGCATTTCGTGATGTTGATATCGCCTTTTTCTCTGCCGACGCTAGCGTTAGTGGTAGACTATCACCTTTGGCTGCCGAAGCCGGGGCAGTGGTCATTGACGATAGTCCTGCCTTCAGACTGGATCCTGCAGTGCCTTTGGTAGTTCCTGAGGTAAATCCCGAGGATATAGAGTGGCACAAAGGGATAATTGCCAGCCCAAACTGCCCCACAATTCAAATAGCGGTAGCTCTTTACCCGCTGCATAAGATCAATCCCGTGAAGCGAATTGTGGTGAGCACCTACCAGTCAGTATCAAGTAGTGGTGCCGGTGCTGTGCAGGAACTGGCAAATCAGTCACGGTTAGTCTTGGAAGGGCGTCGCATTTGCCCTCATATCTATTCCCACCAGATAGCTTTCAATGTACTGCCAGAGATTGACGTATTTCTGGATAATGGTTATACGAGAGAGGAACAAAGACTAGTAGATGAGATGCGGAAGGTACTGCATTGTGAAGACATAGCTATTTCAGCTACCTGCGTCCGAGTCCCTGTTTATTTCGGGCACAGCGCAGCGATTAACGTGGAGTTCAGTTCGCCTATTACCCCTGATGAGGCGAGAAAGATCCTGGGGCAAGCTCCCGGGGTCAGGGTACTTGATGATCCCAGCGTCAGTTTCTATCCTCAGCCGTGGGCTGCGAGTGGGTCAGATAACGTGTTTGTCGGCCGAATTAGAAGGGATATCTCGCATCATAACGGCCTCGTTATGTGGGTAGTGGCCGATAACCTGCGGAAAGGGGCAGCGCTGAATGCTCTACAAATTGCTGAGGAAGGGATTGAGAGGGGCTGGATAAGCCCGAAAACAAGCGTAGTCAGTCTAAATGAATGAGCAGAGAGCGTCCGAAGAGGCTTCGAGCCTTCAGAGTAAAGACAGGTTAGGCCGCTTACTAACAGCTATGGTGACGCCCTTTGATGCTCAGGGTGGGGTTGACTACCAGCAGGCCGGGAAGCTGGCGCTGTCTTTGCTGGATTCGGGTAGTGACGGAGTGGTGGTCTCAGGTACTACCGGCGAATGTCCTACCCTCAGTAGGGAAGAGAAGCTTCGACTTTTTGCTGAAACGAAATCAGTCGTGGCTAATCGAGGAACGGTAGTAGCTGGTACGGGTAGCTATGATACCAGAGAGAGTCGGGAACTGACCAGAGAGGCGGAGAAAATCGGTATAGACGCCTTCCTTTTGGTGGTTCCTTATTATAATCGGCCAACCCAGCAGGGGTTGTGGGAGCATTTCAGAGCCATCGCCGAGAGCACCAGCTTGCCCTGCATCCTCTATAATGTGCCGTCGCGTACGGTTACTAATCTCGCTGCGGATACCGTAGTCAGACTGAGTCAGATTGATAATATCGTGGGCATCAAGGAAGCCAGTAGCAATCTGGGACAGGTAGCTGAGATCATTCATAGAACAAAGGAAGATTTCTTGGTTTACAGCGGTAACGATAGTGACACCTTTTCCATACTCGCTTTGGGCGGTTACGGCGTGATTAGCGTCGCCTCTCACCTTGTGGGAAGACAGATGAAGTATATGATCAACAGACTATTAGATGGTGATGTTCAAGAGGCGGCTAAGATTCACCAGCGCCTATTACCTTTGATGAATGCGCTGTTAGTTGTTTCCAATCCCATGCCTGTCAAGTGGGCTCTGAATAGTCTGGGGTTCTCAGTTGGCAGACCCCGGTTGCCTCTAATGGAGCCTGATGAAAAATCAGCTAGTCTCATACAGGTGACACTTAAGGACTATCAGATAGATTTGCCTATCCCTCGGGACTGATACTTCACCGTTATTAGCTGAATGTCTTGACCATTATCACTTGCTTCCGATCCGGCCCTACGGAAACAAGGCTGATGGGGCAGGAGAGAACAGCCTCAAGTCGTGATATATAGCGGCGGGCTCCTGTGGGTAGCTTCACAAGGTCCCGGACTCCACTTATTGATTCCTGCCAGCCATCCAGTTCTTCGTAGACAGGTTGACATCTTTCTAATGTGGCTGTATTGCTGGGGAACGAAGTCAAAATCTCGTTATTGACTTTGTAGGCAGTGCATATTTTGATTGATGGGAAACCATCGTAGATATCGAGGTGGGTTAGTGCTATATCGCTGATGCCATTTATTTGGACGCTGAAACGACCTGCCACGGCATCAAACCACCCGCATCGCCGTGGTCTTCCTGTCGTGGCCCCGTATTCGTGAGCCTTTTCGCGTATTAGATCACCGATTTCATCTTTCAGCTCGGTAGGCATGGGGCCAGCACCTACCCTGGTATTGTATGCTTTGAATATACCCATTACCCGATCGATATCCGTCGGCCCCAGGCCTGTTCCAATGCAACTTGCTCCCGCCAGCGGTGAAGAGG
>JBKHJJ010000014.1:0-17730 GCA_046538185.1 Dehalococcoidia bacterium | reverse complement strand
CCCACTCGCCGAGGTCGCACTGCCCATGTTCGTTGTCGCCCACGGCGACTACGGTGCCGTCAGTCGCCAGGCCCACCGTGAAATACCAGCCTGCGGTGACTTGGACGATGTGTTTAGGTACAGGTGTGGGCGAGGGAGAAAGCCGGCTGCAGCCTCCCACCCCAGCAATTAGGGCCGCCACAACCAAGAAAATGCTGGATCTAATGATGTAGCAGTGTCTCTTCGAACCTAGGGATATATTCATAGTCTATCTGCTACTAGCGGTTGCGTCTTTTGGAAACACCCATTGTATTCTGGAACTTCAGCGATATCTTAACTGAAAGCTCTCAACAGATGCTAGTTCTTCCATTTCCAAACGGAAAGAAATTGTCTGGGCTATGATCTGGAATCGCCTCGAGTTGCAAAGGGAATAATTGCCTTTGCTCACTGGATGACACATCTGCATGTGGTAAACCGGGCATTATCGGAGCTACCGCGGCTCTCTGAGGCATACTTGGCCACGAACTCTACCCTAGCCTTGAAGTGCTATTATGTCAGCAGTGATGGGCTCATCAACGGGTTACAGTAGCTAGAGTCACCTTAGGGGGTAGCCGATCATGGAAGTCTGCATTGTTGAATTCGGTTTCGGATGGTGCGACAGGTGGCTTTGGGAAGCCGCTAGTTGAATCGGCGCATGGCCACTTCTATTCCCTGGCTGAGAAAACAATCAATCACCTCAGATACTGTGGCAATTGAGGGCTTGATCAATTTCTCTTCCTGAGGGGAGAAATTGCTAAGCACATAATTGACTATGGCGTCCTCGTTAATAGGCTGGCCTTTTGCCTGGGGTCGCCCAATCCCTATCCTGATTCGGGGAAGATGTTTGCTCGAGAGGGCGGAGATAATAGAATCTATCCCTTTGTGTCCTCCTGAGCCTCCGCTTTGACGCAGACGAATCTTGCCTAGTGGCAAATCCAGGTCATCATAGACTATAAGGATGTTGGTCAAAGGAATGTTATGCTTATGCACGAGGCAAGCCACGGAAGTGCCGCTGAGATTCACAAATGTGATAGGCTTGGCCAATACCAATGTCTCGCCGCCTATTTTGCCAATGCCAACCCTTGCTCGGCATTGCTTGTGGTCGAAACGAATAGAATGATGCCTGGCAAAGTGATTTAGAGATCGGAAGCCCACATTGTGGCGATTACGAGAATAGGCCTTACCTGGATTGCCTAAACCAACAATGAGTTTCATAGACTTGCGACTAAGATAGCCTCCTGGCTGCACCTGCTGCTTTGTTCAAGAAATCGAGAAATCCAGCTTCATCCAATTTCTGTATTCCTGATCTTCCAGCTTTGGCCAGCTTAGAACCTGGCTCAGCTCCCACTACCACGTAAGAGGTCTTCCTGGTGATATCTGAGCCCGTCTTGCCACCGAGAGCCTTTATTCTGGCTTCTGCGTCTGAACGCGAAAGAGATTCCAGCTTGCCGGTCAAAACAAATTCCAGTCCCGATAAGGGTAGCTCCTCAGGCTTGCCCTCCTTAACTTTCTCTCTTTCCAGCCTCACCCCGGCCTTTTTCAGCTTTTTGATGATTTGCTTATTTCGTTGCTGTCTGAAAAAGGCAACGATGCTTTCAGCTATCTTGGGACCGATGGAGGGAAGAGTGGAAAGCTCTTCCTGGCTGGCTTCAGCCAGTTGGTCAATGCTGTGGAATTGCTCTGCCAGCAGTTTGGCGTATTGGTCACCGACGTGCAGGATACCCAGGGCGAAGATCACCCGGGCTAGGGGTCTATCTTTGCTTTTCTCGATGGAATTAAGCACACTGGAGGCGCCTTTATCGGCCATCCTCTCCAGACTGAGGAGCTGCTCCCCGGTGAGGTAGTATAAATCGGCGGCATCTTTGACCAAGCCGGCCTCGAACAAAGCCTGACATAGCTTTTCACCCACGCCGTCTATATCCATCGCCCCGCGGCTGACGAAATGTTTGATTCTCTCAAGGGCTTGAGACGGGCAGGCGGCATTGGTGCATCGGTGCATAGCCTCACCCTGCGGCTTAATTACATCGCTTCCACAGACAGGGCAGCGACCGGGCATGTGGAATACTTTCTCGTTGCCAGCACGGCGGGTGACCACAGGCCCGACGACCTCGGGTATCACCTCGCCAGCCCGTTGTACAATGACCCAGTCGCCGATGCGGATGTCTTTTCGATGGATGTCCTCTTCATTATGCAGCGCCGCCTGACTGATAACTACGCCCCCTACCCGAATTGGCTCTAAGATGGCATAGGGGTTGAGACTTCCCGTCCTCCCTACGTTTATGCCAATGTCGATAAGGCGGGTGTTACCCTGGACGGCAGGAAACTTATAGGCAATAGCCCATCTTGGCTCGTGAGCCATAGTGCCCAGCTCTTGCTGGAGGGCAATGGAATTGACCTTTGTCACGATACCATCAGCTTCATAGGAAAAGTCTTCTCGGCCTTCTGCGCAGCTCTGATAGTATTCCTCCGTTTCCACCAGGTCATGGCACAGAGCGATGTTGGGGTTTATCTTGAAGCCTAGTAGTCTGAGGTATTGTATGCTCTCCCAGTGTGTTTCGGGCATGGCCTTGCCCTCGGCCCAGCCTAGGCCGTAGATGAATATGTCCAGGGGGCGCCTGGCGGTAATGCTGGAATCAAGCTGTCTCACCGACCCAGCAGCGGCATTCCTGGGGTTGGCAAAAAGCGGCAACCCGTCTTTAGCCCTCTGGTCATTAAGCTTCTTGAAGCCGGCCTTTGGAAGGTAAACTTCGCCCCGGACTTCAAATTTGGGTGGGGCTTCTCCGGGTACATAAAGGGGAATGCTCCTGATGGTTCTCAAATTCTGCGTGATGTCCTCACCCCGGTATCCATCTCCGCGAGTGGCTCCAGTGACGAGTAGGCCGTCAACATAGGTCAAGGCCACCGCTAGTCCGTCGATCTTGGGCTCGCAAACGAGGTCAAACCGGCGCCCGCTCAAAAGGTTGCTTAGTCTTTGGTGCCAGGCTGCCAGCTCCTGGTAAGAGAAGGCATTGGCCAGACTCAACATGGGCCGGGGGTGTTCGACAACCCCAAACGCTTCTACAGGAGGTGCACCGATCCTTTGAGTTGGAGAATCAGTGGTAGTGAGCTTAGGATGCTCAGCCTCAAGTTGCCTGAGCTCTCTCATTAGCTCATCGTAATCTGCGTCGCTGATTTCCGGGCTATCTAGTATATAGTAGCGGTAATTATGGTAGTTGATTAGTTCCCGGAGTTGTTCTATCCTCTGCTTAACGGTATTTGTGTCTCCCATGAAGGCAATGCCTATTCATAGTATAGCAAAACTCGCCGCTATCAATGTTGTTCTGCCAGTACTCGGTTCCGGCGCATTGCGCCAGCGCCGTGTTACAGTTGGACGAGTGTTGTGCGAATCACCGTTTCTGCTTGATTAGATGAGCAACATCGGGGGTTGATGTCTAAAAGAACGAAAGCATGAATGAGATCAAGTACAGACCAATCGGCGTTATCCGTTCTCCGTTCAAGGAACCCAAAGGGACACCCATACAGGCCGTGGGTGCTAAAGGTACCAGCGGGATAGTCGAAGTACTCCCAGAATACGCCGGAGGCCTGAAAGATCTTGACGGGTTTTCCCACGTCATCTTGCTCTACCATTTTCACTTATCCAAGGGCGCGACATCGATAGTAGAGCCCTTCATGGATAATGTAATGCATGGAGTTTTTGCGATGCGAGGTCCAGGTCGGCCTAATCCTATTGGCATCTCGGTAGTACGCCTTGTCGAAGTTGAATGAAATATACTCCACGTTTAAGACGTTGACATTGTAGATGGGACCCCGCTTCTGGATATCAAACCCTATGTTCCCGAATTTGACATAAGGGAGGTGGAAAGGATAGGATGGCTAGAGGGTAACGTGCATAAGCTTTCAGCGTCCAAAGACGATGGGAGGTTCGCAGAGTGATTAGCCCAACTCATGATAGGAGGTCACACGGAGTTCCAGCTACTGGTACCGGCCCCTTTGACTTCTCACTTTCTTGAGATTTTGACGAAGATCTGGATCGGCTTGAGAATCTGAGCATGGCTACGAAACCGGTTGCAATTAGGTTCTTCGCCCCGGTGATTGATGCCACTGTCAATGCCCTTATGAATGCGGTCGACCAGCGAATGAAGCAAGGAGCAGAAGAATTCATTATCCTTGTTTCTTCGCCCGGCGGCTCTGTTGTCCATGGTTTGAGCGCATACAATTATCTAAAAGGATTGCCCGCTACCATAACTACACATAATTTTGGCAGCGTGGACTCAATAGGCATAGTCATATACTGTGCCGGGTCGAGAAGGCTATCAGTGCCCCAAGCGAGATTTCTGTTCCATGGCGTTAATGTTCAGTTCAGGGGAGAGCAGAATTTGGACGAGAAATTGTTGGAGGAAAGGCTGAGGGGGCTAAGAATTGACGTGGAGAATATCGCCAGAGTCATCGCGGCCAACATAGGCAAAAGCACTAAAGACGTAACCGATGCTATGATCGAGAGGAAGGTTTTGAATCCAGAACAGGCGCAATCCTGGGGCCTGGTACACGAAATCAAGTCCCAGTTGTTTGAAGTAGGAAGCGACGTAATTGCCATACAAGCTCAACAGCAGCCGCCTACACAACAACTCCGCAAGTCGTAGAACGCGCTGGAAGCGCGTACCACTGCATTTCTTTCTCAGCGGCGATATCAGGCGCAGAAAGAGAGTGGTGGCACATGTCTCTTGCAGGGCAACGATCGTTGACGCTTCCACAGTGGGCGTGATTGTGGAAGGGCATGCTTAGAATGTAGTTGGCCGTACCGTTGATACTCCTTTTGTACTATATCTTGCATTGCAGAATGTGTTGCTTTATGATATACCTTGTTATATGATATACCTTGTTATATGATATAGTTAATTTGGTAAACGCTTTCCGGAGGCAAGTATGAATATCAAGCAGATCCTAGAGAATACTGCTAGGGAGATGCCGCACAAAGAAGCCGTCGTTATTGGCACTCAGAGGATCACTTACTGGGAGCTGGACAAAGCTTCCAACCGAGTAGCTAATGCCCTTACCAAGTTGGGTATGATAAAGGGCGACCATGTGGCTCTCTTGCTATCTCACAGCCCTGAATGGGTCATCAATTATTTTGGAATAATCAAGGGTGGAGGTGTAGCTGTGTTACTCAGTTCTGCGCTTAAGGGTGCCGAACTGGACTCCTTGCTAAGAGACTCCGACTCGGAGATTCTGATAACAGAAAGAAGATTTTCTGAACTGCTCTCTTCAGCTTTGCCGCGCATTCCTTTGCTAAGACACGTGATTGAGGTTGATACGGAGTCATACGCGCAGATGATGGCTGATAGCCCTATCGTGTCACCGAAAGTGGACATAAAGGGCGAGGATGAAGCTACTATCTTCTACACTTGTGGTGTGCTGGGGAGGCAAAAAGGCGTGGTACACACACACGCTTCCATGATGGGAACTCCCCCCATATTTTCCGCGGCCATACAACGGAAGAGAGGAGATGTCATCATAGACCTTATTCCCTTTTCCTACCTTTTTGGTTTGTTCGAAGTCCTGTTCGGTTCGATTATGTCAGGCTCTACAGTTGTGATCGTCCATGACGTTAGTCCGAGGGCTATCTTGGAGTCCATTGAGAGAGAGAAAGGGAGCATTGTTTTTGGAGTTCCTGCCATTTACAATGCTCTGGCCATGATGCGTAACGGAGTTCTGAAAGGTTACAGGCTGAATTCCCTGCGCTTGTTTGTTACCGGTGGGGCGAAGTCCTGCCCGACACTAATGCGGGCCTTGCAGGACAAATTTGGGGTATCCGTTCACGATGCATACGGTCTTACGGAGACTTCGGGAGTTTCCATGGGTAGCTTTGGCAACCGCAAAATCGGAACCGTAGGCAAGCCGATTTGCGCTATTAAGATACTGGACGACAATGGCGATGAAGTTCCGCGTGGTGAGATAGGTGAAGGTGTGTTCCGCGTCCCCTGGGTAATGAAAGGATACTATAAGGCGCCTGAACTCACTGCTCAAGTTCTTAAGGATGGCTGGTTTTATACGGGAGACTACGTCAGGATGGATGAAGAGGGATATCTGGAGTATATTGAGAAGAAATCGTTCGTCATAGTCACACCTTCGGCTCTTAAGGTCAGTCCACTGGAAGTTGAATCAGTGCTGCTGAGCCATCCCAGCGTAGCGGACGCAGCCTACGTAGGTATTGACAATGTCTGCGGGGGACAGATACGGGTAGCCTTCGTGCTGCTCAAAGAGGGACAAAATGCCACGGCAGAAGAGCTGTGCAATTTCTGCCATCAGAATCTGGCTGATTTCAAGCTCCCGAAGAGAATCGAGTTTATAGATAACATGCCTAGAATCAGTTCGGGAGAGGTGGATAGAAAAGAGCTGAAGCGAAGAGAACTGGCCGATGATTATCTGAAAGAGAGGACATTGGCCTTAGCTGGCGTAGTCGCGAGGTGAGGTGAGCAGCGGTGGGAGTTGGGTCTATCGAGTATGCGGGGGTCGGCTCAACGGCGTGAGGGGGATGTTCAGGTCCTGGACTTGTCCTCATGCAGCCCTTGGTTCTTGTACTGCTGGGCCAGCTCCTGATAGATTGACGGGCTATTCTCTGACCACCATAGCTGCTCCGTCGCGATCTTTCCCCTGATTTCTCCAGGAACTCCGGTGACAAATGAGTTGTCTGGAACCTTCATCTTTTCTCTAACTACACAGCCGGCAGCAATTATCGAATTGTCCCCGATCTCAACATCGTGAAGGATGGTGGCATTCATACCTATGACAACATTGTTCCCTATTATGCGGCCGTTAGAAACAGCGCCGTGACCAATGATTACATTGTCGCCGATGGTGGCATCCGCTGTAGGAGGCAAGGTTGGCGATCCGGAATGAATAACGCAGTTATCCTCAATAACCGTGTTCTTGCCTACTCTTATCTTGCCAATATCTGCTCTGAGTACCGCTCCGGGCCACACGCTGGAATTTTCGCCGATTTCCACATCACCAATAACGTAGGCTGCTTCGCTGATGAAGGCTGAATCAGATATCTTGGGTGTCTTGTCATTAAGGCTTCTAATCATCTTTACCTCCTAAACCCATTTATGTTACTTGCTTGTTCAGTAATTAGTCAAACCCGATTGGCGCTCGGGCTCTTCGAGTCCAATCTAGCTTTGTAACAGATTTTGTGAAAAATGCTGTAAAGAATATGCCGCAAGAACTCGTGGACGAGAGTCTAGATGAGACAAGACTTCACCACCATGCTCAAAAGACTGAAAGTCACGCCGCAATGCTGCTGGTGCTTGTAAAGTATCAAGTGGAGGAATCCTAATCTGACTTGGGACGGTCCTGATGTTGACTTGGCTAGTACTTGTTGCTAACATCATGAGTTGAGCCGTGCTAGGCGGGGAGCTAGCGGTGCCCTGTACCCGAAAGCCGCTATAGCGGGGCTGAATTCTTGCTTGAGGTTTGCTGTCGGGTGGAGTTGTTTTTGCTGAGCGGTGTCGATAGTCGGGTTCTATGCAACTGGGGGCTATGAACCCCGTCAGGTCCGGAAGGAAGCAGCGGTAAGTAGTATTCCCAGTGTGCCATAGAGTTGCCTGGCTGGAGCTAGCCGGGAAAGGCAACCTGCCGTTCAGGAATCGAGAGCAAGTGCACGGCTTACAGCGAATTAGGAGGTTATGAATATGGCAATAAAGAAGGTATGTGTTGTTGGTTCAGGGACTATGGGCAGCGGAATAGCTCAGGTATCGATACAGGCCGGCTATAAGACGACCATGGTTGACATAAACCAAGACTTCATTGACCGCGGTATGAATACGATGAAAACAAGCTTGGCCAAATTTGTGGAGAAGGGTAAGATCAAGCAGGAGGAGATGAACGAAGCATTGGCGAGGCTTCGGACGTCGATTGACATAAGAGATGCAGCCAAAGATGCCGACTACGTTGTAGAGGCAGCGTTTGAGCGGGTAGAGGTGAAGGTGCCGATATTTAGGCAGCTTGAAGAGATTTGCCCGAAAGAGACGATTCTGGCTTCCAACACGTCAGCGCTACCTATTAGTCTCTTTGCCTCAGCAACCAGACGGGCTGACAAAGTTATCGGGGCCCATTTCATGAATCCTGTACCCGTGATGAAGAGTGTGGAGGTAGTAAGGTCCTTACTGACTTCGGACGAGACTGTACAGACAACTCTCGATTTTGTGAAATCACTAGGTAAGGAACCAGTGGTGGTAAAGGACTCTCCTGGGTTCGTGGCCAACAGAATATATATGCTGACGGTGAACGAGGCGGTGAAGTTACTGGAGGAGAATGTGGCAAACATAGAAGACGTGGATAAACTGATGCGGCTGTCATTTAACTGGCCTATGGGCCCATTCGAGCTGGCGGACCTAGTTGGTATAGACGTGGTGGCAGACCTCTTGGAAGGAATCTACCAGCAAACTGGGTGGGAGCGATTCAAGCCCACTCCGCTGTTGAAAAGGATGGTTGAGATTGGATACACCGGGAGAAAAGCAGGAAAGGGCTTCTATCAACTATTCGGTGCAAAATAGACTCTGTAGACAGGAGAATTCAGAAATGGCGGAAAAACAATATGGCAATATCTTATATGAGAAGAAGGGGAAAGTTGCTACAATCACGTTGAACAGACCGGAGAATCTGAATGCACTGAATTCCGCTTTGATGGCGGAATTTGGCGATGTTCTCACAGATGCTGATCATGACGAAGGCACCGTTGTGATTGTCGTCACTGGTGCAGGCGATAGAGCCTTCTGTGCCGGGGCGGATATACCTGAAATACAGGCCTTGACTGCGATAGGAGCGAGGGACTTTTCATTGTCATTGCACGAGCATACCAGGCACATGGAGAGGGTCAAGAAGCCGATAATAGCCAAGATAAATGGGTTTTGTTTGGGGGGTGGGCACGAAATTGCTATGGCTTGCGACTTG
Organism: Dehalococcoidia bacterium; assembly: GCA_046538185.1. GTDB lineage: Bacteria > Chloroflexota > Dehalococcoidia > GIF9 > AB-539-J10 > RBG-13-51-36. The sequence goes on along the minus strand of JBKHJJ010000014.1, from coordinate 8,763 downwards.
AGAATTGCTTCCGACAAGGCAAGGTTTGGTCAACCAGAGGTAAATCTGGGTATTATTCCCGGCGCAGGTGGCACTCAAAGACTGACAAGGCTTGTGGGGAGAACAAAGGCTATGGAAATCGCCATGCTGGGAGATATCATCGATGCCAACGAAGCATATAGACTTGGCCTAGTGAATAGAGTTGTCGCGGCTGAAGAGTTGGACAAAGTCGTGACTGAATTGATACAGAAACTCCTTTCCAAGAGTTCTGTGGTGCTCGGAGTGATAAAACTCGCTATTAACAAAGGCATAGAGATGGATCTGGACCGTGCACTGTACTACGAAGCGGAGTGTTTTGGTTCGGCACGAGCGACTGAGGATGCTACCGAAGGACTGCAAGCGTTCCTGGCCAAGAGAAAGGCTGAGTTCAAAGGGAAATAGTCGACTGCCACTGCCGTAGTGGAAAGACTATCTGCTGGCCACAGAGAGACAGAGACAGAGATGAGAATGGGTGGGTAGGGGACCTGTCTCAAACCTCTGTCTTTATTATTCCCTCGACACACTTCATTGCGGGAAGGTGGCACGTCGTAACTTGGTTAGACCTCTAAGGCGCGGTGTGGTTCGCCGGCTTGACTTCAAACCCAAAAAGCGCTTGGGGCAGCATTTCCTCGTAGATCAAGCTGTATTGGAGCGAATCTTAGCTGCTGCCGAAATCAGACCTGGAGAGATTGTAATCGAAGTAGGTCCCGGCCTGGGCATATTGAGTGAGGGGTTGGCCAAACAAGGAGCCAGAGTCATTGCCGTTGAACTTGATTCCAAACTGGTTCGTCTACTGAAAAAGCGGCTGGCTGCCGTTCCCGAGGTCAGAATTGTCCATGCTGATATACTCAAGGTTGCTCCCGGACAGCTTCTATTGGAGAACCTAACTGCCTCGGAGCTGAGGCTAGACTACAAAGTCATAGCTAATCTTCCCTATTACATTACTTCGCCGACGTTGCGTCATTTTCTCGAAGGAGAGCCTCGACCTTCGAGAATGGTAGTAATGGTACAGAAGGAAGTTGGAGAAGCTATCGCTGCCACCCCTGGTAGGATGAGCCTGCTTAGCGTCAGGGTGCAGTTCTATTGCAAGCCTGTCATTATCTCGTACGTGCCAGCAGCGAGTTTCGATCCCCAGCCGAGGGTAGATTCGGTCATCTTGCGCCTGAATGTTTACTCAGAGCCACCTATCGAAGTATCCGATGTCGCTGGTTTCTTTGATATAGTTACACATGGTTTTGGCTCTCCTCGCAAGCAGCTCCGAAATGCACTGGCTCATTCTCTAGGGATGCCGCCGGGCCAGGCTGTTGTACTGCTGGAGAAGGCGGGAATAGAAAGTAAACGGCGAGCGGAGACTCTTAGCTTGGACGAGTGGAGGGAGTTATGGAAGGTTTTTGCTCCCTTTAGAAAACAATGCTGACCGTGTATGCGCCGGCGAAAGTTAATCTTGTCCTTGAGGTACTGGGCAAGCATAATGATTATCACCGAATCTCCAGTATAGTTCAGGCGATAGACTTGTGTGATGTCCTCAGTTTTGACCCAGACAAGCGGATATATTTCAAATGTAATGAAGCAAGTTTACAGCGGGATAATCTGGTAACACGGGCAGTCGCGCTTTTGCAGGCAAACACGAAGTGTGGCTCGGGGGCACGTATCGAACTCCGCAAGCGTATACCGTGGAGTGTTGGATTAGGAGGGGGCAGCAGCGACGCCGCGGCCACCCTCCTGGCCCTAAATGACCTCTGGGATCTGCGACTTTCACTTTCTGAGTTGGTCAATTTGGCCTCCCAACTGGGGTCGGATGTTCCTTTCTTTGTCCATAAAGGCACGGCCTTAGTGGAGGGGAAAGGGGAAAAAGTAACCCCGCTGCCATCATTACCTGCAACCATCTTTGTGTTGCTGGTGCCGCCGTTGCCCAAGGTGTCGGGAAAAACGAAGCAAATGTACAGTCGTTTAGGCGTTGCTGATTTCACGCGAGGCGAATTTGTTGAGGCAGCCCTGTTATCCTTGAGACGAGGCGAAAGGCCTGACCGTAACGCTATGTTTAATGTGTTCGAAAGGGTAGCACGTGATTTCTTGCCTGAACTGGACAAATATCGCAAGACCCTTCAGGAAGCTGGGGCCCCGAGCGTATATCTCGCCGGCTCAGGGCCGTGTCTTTTTACCGTTTTCTCGAGTAAGGAAGAGGCCGGCCAACTGTTCTCACGTCTCAAGGAGGAGAGATTGGAGTGCTACCTGACGTTCTCCTCTGCTCCTGTGAAGTGAGAATGTTAGGATGAACTGAAAATATGGGGATAGCAGAGCAAGTAAAGCGAAATAGATGGCTTCTGGCGGCGATTTACGCTGTCGCCATTCTTGGTATCAGCGTCGGTCTTTATTTCCTAGTCGGATATCTGAAGGCACATTTTGACATATCAGGTGAAGGATTGGCCATTACAACTTACCTCGTCGTCTTCATAACCGCTCTGATAAGTAACGCGAGTATCATTGTTCCAGTACCTGTTTTCGTCGGCATAATGATACCAGCGGCAGAAATGGTGGTGGAGGTATCACCGTGGGGCCCTGTTCTGGTAGCTCTCACGGCTAGTGTGGCCGGCACCATGGGGGAAATAACCGGCTACTATGCTGGCTACCTAGGGAAAAAGATAATAGTTACTGAGACTACACCTGGGTATGAGAGACTGGCGGCCTGGATGAAGCGACACGGCCCGGTGGCTGTTTTTCTTATCTCGCTCCAGCCTATCTTACCATTCGACATAGCCGGACTTATCTCGGGCGCCTCGAGAATATCATTATGGAAGTTCATATTGCCTTGCTGGGCAGGAAAATTCCCTAAGTATCTGATGGGCGTTTACCTCGGTGGGGCATTCTTGAGTATTCTCCCTCCGTTACCTTTCTAGCTTTGGTGATACAGAGCGGGCTAGCTCTATTTCATCGGCCCTGGTTCTAACTTCTCCATCCAGTTTTGCTTTATGCAATAGCTGGAGTACCTTTCCTACCTCCGGTCCGACTGGGACACCCATCTCTTTTAGCTCTTTTCCATCAAGGGTGGTTTTCACGTAGCGGAGTCTTGCGAGAAATGACTCGAGGTTGCGGCGTACCATCGGCGACTCTGAAGCGATGGCATTTGTCTGTATCGCCAGAGAGTCGTATTCCTGCAGCAGGTAATAAATGTCGCTGGGTCTCAGAGAGGGTCTGTCCAGAAGGTGAAGTCTGGTCTTGAGACGGAGCGTATGGCGCATAGCTCGGGACAATCCTGCTGGCGTGTTGAGGCGAGTGAGAAACTGCTCCAGTGCCTCTTCGCTGAGCGAATATACAAGAAGACAGAAGTACAGCGAAGGCAATTGGGTGGGCTTGTTTAGCTGGCGCGCCAGGTCAAATTTCGTAGCTATCCAGCCATTGCCCTTGAGTGAACGATTCATTCTTGGGAGTACTCCTAGCTCGGCAAGTCGCTTGATAGTAAGTTCTGGCTGTTCTTCCTCAAGAATCAGTTGTAGCTCATGTCTGATTCGGTCGCCGCTTATCGTATCCAACATACGGATATCACGCTCTAGGAGCTGTGCAGTCTGTGCTTCGAGCTCGAAACCCAACCGTTGTTCATAGCGCACAGCACGTAGAATCCTCGTAGCATCGTCGCAGAAACTCCTGGCATGCAAGATACGAATCAGGCGGCTTTCGAGATCGCTTTTGCCTTGATGCGGGTCGAACAAGTCCCCGTAGTCTTCTAAACACAGGGATATGGCCATAGCATTGATAGAGAAGTCTCTACGGGCAAGATCATCCTGGATCGTGCTGGGGATGACTTGAGGCAGTGCCCCGGCCCGGGCGTAAGTTTCCTTTCGCGCCGTAGCTACATCGAGAACAAACCTCTCATACCTGAGTTTGGCAGTACCGAAGCGGTGATGGATAACCGGCCTTGCGTTAGTGGTTTCGGCCACTCGTTGCGCCAGTCTCACTGCATCGCCCTCGACCACTACGTCAAGGTCAAAACGAAGCCCCGGGTGAAGCGAGCGGTCGCCCAAGAGCATATCGCGTACCACGCCACCGACCAAAAATACCTTTTCTCTCGGCTGGGCAGTCTGTCGGGTTATGTCGTTGACCAGCTTCAGAGGTTCTTCGGGTAGATATTGCTGCATTTGCCGGGCTAGATTCATTAGGTTGATATTATACCAGCACTTTCGTGGCAGTCGTATAACCCATTCCCCCAGCTGCAGTTAGTATATATAATAAGAAGTGCTTAAGAAGTCCTCCGGGCCCTGGTCTGTCGGGATGGTAGGGGTTCGAGGGCACTTATGGCGCTGGTGGTCGCCAAGGGTGGAGATTCTATGAGGATGGAAGGCAATAGTCGCGAAGGGCACAGGAAGAGACTGCGAGAGAGATTCAATCGATCGGGGTTGGGAGCGTTTCTGGATTACGAAATTGTGGAAGTACTGCTGACACTAGGGACGGCTCGCACGGATTGCAAACCGCAGGCGAAAGAGGCCGTAAAGAGGTTCAAGACCCTAAGGGGGGTTCTGGAAGCTCCGGCCGAGGAATTGCAGAAGATCAAAGGGATTACTGTTCACAACATCTTTGTCATCAAATTTATGCAAGAGATAGCCAGGAAGTTCCTTAAAGGACAGGTCCTCGATAAACCCTACTGCCGGTCCTCGAGGGAAGTGTTCGATTACCTGTACCATTCTATGAGGGACCTAAAAAGGGAAATCTTCAAGGTTATGTTCCTTGATTCCCAAAATCGGGTTCTGGAAATTGACGACCTTTTCCAAGGAACGCTAAACGCAAGTGCAATTTATCCCCGTGAAATCATCCAGGGTGCGGTCAAGCACAATGCTGCGGCCTTGATCTTCGTTCACAATCACCCCGCGGGGAATCCTCAACCGAGCGATAACGACAAACAAATAACTCAAGACCTCGTGTTTGCCGGGAATATCATGCAGATCAGAGTCCTGGATCACATCGTAATAGGCGAAAATCGCTACTTCAGCTTTGCCGATGCCGGGCTCATCGAGGAATATAATTCGGACTTCTTAAGCCTGAAAGAAGGGAAGAGGACTTAGGCCTGAGGGACTTGGACTTCTCTCGCCACTAATACGAAGTAACTGAAAGAGTATCCTGCAGCGGCCTGCCATTGCCGTGGCCGAACAGAAGAACAGCGGTTCGATTTCCCGGCTGTCGTATCCCAGCTTTGCCCATCTGCTTGGTAGGAAGGAGGCAAGAGTACGACATGTAACCCCCGCAGTGGTCAGCCGGGTTCGATTGATTTTTGGCCTGACCTCAACGATAATATTGACGGACTCTCTTCTTGAGGCAATGTTTCATGAAAGTCATTGATTTGCGTAGCGACACTGTAACTCATCCCACGGCTGAAATGCGGCAGGCAATGTTTGAAGCGGAAGTAGGTGACGATGTTTTTGGCGAGGATCCCACGGTGAATCGGCTTGAGACATTAGCGGCAGACAAAATGGGGAAAGAAGCCGCGCTGTTCACCAGTTCCGGTACCCAGAGTAATCTTATTGCTGTGCTCACTTATACGAGGCACGGCGATGAGATCATCTTGGGAGACGAAGCTCACATCCTTTGGTACGAAGTAGGGGGTGCTGCAGCACTCGGTGGTGTAACTGTACGGACGGTGCCCAACGACGGTTGGGGTCGTCTGAATCCTGATGATGTAACGCGAACAATCCGGGAAAAGGATATTCACTTCCCGGAGACAGCTCTGCTCTGCCTGGAAAACACCCATAATCGCTGCGGCGGTGCGGTTCTTACCACAGACTACACTGACGAAATCTGCGACGTAGCTCACAGCCAAGGTTTGAAGGTATATTTGGATGGTGCTCGGATCTTCAATGCTGCAGTTGCCATTGGCGTACCTGCGTCTGCACTGACCAGAAGCGTCGATTCAGTTTCACTATGCCTTTCCAAAGGATTGAGTGCACCGGTTGGGTCATTACTGTGCGGGAGCAGAGATTTCATTCAGAGAGCGCGCAGGTTTCGCAAGATGCTGGGTGGTGGGATGCGACAGGCAGGGATTATTGCGGCAGCGGGGATAGTAGCCCTGGAAACAATGGTTGACCGTCTGGCAGAAGACCATGTGAACGCGCTACGTCTGGCACAGGGCCTGGCGAACATTAAAGGAGTTGAGATAGCCGAGGAAGAGATAGCCACCAACATCGTGATGTTCGGCCTGTCCCCTGAATATTCGGTGGATGAGTTTGCGAGAGGGCTTGACGATGTGGGAGTGAAGGTGATCGCACTTAGTATAGACCTAGTGCGTGCGGTTACTCACCGCATGGTATCAACTTCAGACATTGATGAAGCACTGGCACGCATCGAAACAGTGTGTCACAGGCTGCGTCGCCCCGCTCAGGGGTAGCTTCTTGTGCGGCGTTCCAGCAGTGGTTCCTTCGATACATTGCCAGCCGTTGTGACAGGCGCTGAAGATTACAATGTTCTACTAAAGAAAGCAGTCACTCTGACAGCCAGGGCACGTTCATGCCCTCGCCAGAAATGGTCTGCTCCCTCTATACTTTCGTACTCTTTAGGCTCAGGAAGACCTTGGCAGAATTCGAAGAACTGCCGCGTAGGTATGAGATCGTCCTTACTTCCTGCGATGAGAAACTTGGGCTTAGTGCAATTTCTGAGGGGGTCAAGATCAAACATGAAGAGCGGGAGTGAGATGGCGGCCACGGCCTTGATGCGCTCGTCATTTGAGGCAATTGGAAGGGCGAACCCGGCTCCAGCTGAATAGCCGGCCAACCCGATTCGCTCAGAATCAATTTCCGTCAGCGTCCTTGCGTAAGAAATGGCTGCTTTGACATCTTCTCGTTCAGTGATACCATGGCCAAATTCCCCATGGCTATCGCCTACTCCGCGGAAGTTGAATCTGAGTGAAGCCAGCGACGCTTGTGTGAGCGCCTCCGATACGGCGCAGACCACATTGTTATTCATACTTCCACCGTAGAGAGGATGAGGATGGCAGACCACTACTGCCGGGAAAGGGGTGGTCGGCCCGGGCGCAGTCAGTATTCCTTCGAGGCAGAGCTCATCAGAAAGAAAGGTCACCATTCTTTCTTTCATTTCTGGCCCACCACAGGATTGCTCAGTGTTCCAATCTCGTCTATCGTGATCTCGACTGTGTCACCTGGACTCATGCGTCCGATGCCCGAAGGGGTGCCCGTGGTGATGACATCCCCCGGCAGAAGGGTCATTATGCTGGAGATGAAACTTACAAGGTCGTTCACACCAAAAATAAGGTCGCTGGTGTAAGCCGATTGGCGCAGTTCGCCGTTGAGGTAAGTCTCGATTTTCAAATTATCAGGGATAACCTCGGTCTCGATCCAGGGACCAATCGGCGCAAAGGTATCAAAGCCTTTCGCCCTCGTCCACTGACCGTCTCCTCTTTGTGCATCGCGGTCCGATACGTCATTGACACAAGTGTAGCCTATGACGTAGTCTTTTGCTTTGCCTTTTGGTACATCCTTAGCTTTCGTTCCTATGACTACACCTAGCTCGCCTTCGTAGTCCACGCGTGCGGAGCGACGGGGCAAGACAATAGCGTCACCAGGACCTATGACCGCAGTGGATGGCTTCAGAAAGATAAGTGGTGTCGTGGGTAGGGATAAATTGGTCTCTTCAGCGTGTGTGCGGTAATTCAACCCCAGGCCTATTACCTTTGAGGGAATGCAAGGAGCAAGTAGACTCACTTCGCTGAGCTGATAAGTATTCCCATCAAATATTGCGGACCCGCCGGAGTATTTGAAGTGGACGAAAGGGCTGCCTCGGAAGCCAAGTATGATACTGTCTTCTAGTATCCCGTACTTAGCCTTGCCACGAACCGCAAATCGAACTATTCGCAACCAGCCTCCGTTTTCTTGCACATTGTAGCACGCTTGCAGTCCTGGGCGCATGACAATTCCGCTGCTTTTCTGCTTTAATTAGCCTTAGTAGCGAAAGAATGTTAGGTTGAGGTGCATTATGGACAGGAAGGAAGCAAATCTTGCTTTTCATCACGCAGAAATACTCAAGTCCAACCTATTCCTGGTATCAGGTGTCTTGGATAGACTGGCAACGCTGACAGGAGAAAAGTTCGAGGGAGGGAAAGAGGTGAGCCGAGGAGTGTTCGACGCACTGAGAACTGAGCTTAACATCGTCAGGCGATACATCGAACCTGCAGAGGCGGAAGCGATAGAAAGCAAGCTTACCGAAGTGGAAGCTGAGATTGAGACTCATGATTATGAAAAGGCGAGGGAGTATTTGGCGCAAGCCTTTTCCCAGGTTACCTCCGTTAGCAGCAAACACGTCGGCCTTCTGATGGAGCAAGACCTGATCTGAATCCGAACAAGATACACTGCGTATAGGCTTGGGCTTATCTGACTATAGTCTTAATGAATATGTCGCCTGGTACACCGTCGCTTACCTTGTGAGCATTTCTCAGTCTGACCACCGTACCCGTCCTTACTCCGGCTGGAATCTCTACCTCCAGTCTTTTCCCCTTCCGCTTCAGTCTCTTTGTTACGCCGTGCAACGACTCTTGCCGGCTAATTGTCAGCTCATAATGAAGATCCTGAGATCTTCGGGGCCGTGCAGATATTCCATTGAGATTGATCGATTGTCCCGGCAGGTTTCAAATCTTATTCTACCCGGTCGGCCCCCAAAGCTTCTGAAAGATAAGGGAAAACCTGTGCCTTTCAAGAAATCGCCAAATATTTCATCGAGGAAATCAAATCTAAGCTCCGCCCCACCTAAGTC
>JBKHJJ010000013.1:0-17808 GCA_046538185.1 Dehalococcoidia bacterium | reverse complement strand
AGAGATTTGCCTGGCATTGACGACGGCCTTGTCCTCGTAGCAGTTGTTGAACAGGACATGCATCTCCTTGGTCTGCTCCGCCATCTTGGCGATCTTCTCCACCCAGGGCTTGAGTTCTGCCTCGGTGTAGAGATAGTTGAAACGCTCGGCAGGGCCGATGCCCTTCTTCTCCCAGGTCTCCTGGTTGTGGCCGTGAAAGCGGACAAGTCCGATGTCGGACGTTATCTCCGTGACGGGAGGTACGCTGGACTTGAAACCCTGCGGTTCGTCCACGCAGACAAACGGCAAATCGTTGTCTCGCAGAAAGGTGAGTGTCCTGTCGATGTTCTTCTCGTTAAGCCAGGAGCCGTGACGGAACTCAACCGCCAGCCTGTACTGGGGAAGGTTTTCCTTGCAGGAAAGGATGTATTCACGCTGTTCATTTCCCGGGTAAAACCACGGCGGGAACTGAAATAGCACGACGCCCAGCTTGCCGGCGCTGTCGAGCGGCAGCAGGGCGCTTTCGAATCTCTTCCATAAATTATCTATCGCCCCGGACGGAATGTCTCGATAGTATAGGTTGCCCTTCCCTTGCAGTTCGGGACTCAGTCCCTCTCTTATGTCCTTGGGCAGGGAGTTGAGAGGGGTTGGGTGCTGGGTGAATATCCTGAAGACCTTGAAACTGAAGACGAAGTCGTCAGGTGTGCGCTCAGCCCACAGGTAGCCGTTTCGCTCGTTGGGCAGTGCGTAGTAGCTGCTGTCCACTTCGACGATATCGAACTGGTTGGCATAGTACTTAAGGCGAGCCTGGGCAGAACGCGCGGAGTCAGGGTAGAAACGCCCCGAATGTATCAGAGTGGGATCGGTCCATGAAGAGGTGCCTACTCTAATTGTGCCCATATCCCGCCTTCGGATTCACATTTTACTAAGAGGTCGGACTGGAGGCAATGGGAATTATGGCAAGGAATTTGAGGAGGATGCCACGATTCTAGGAGGGATCTCGTGGAGAAGGGGGAGTGGAGTAAGCGTCTCAGCGATAATGTTCAGCGTGTCTCGTTTCTGGATTGTCCCCTCAACTAGAATCAGTGGCTCAAGCTTAAAGGTCTGCCTGTACTTTTTGTATACGTGTGGTCTGACTATTACGTTTACCATGCCATCCTCATCCTCCACGGTCAAAAAAACAAAACCTTTGGCAGTGGCAGGTCTCTGCCTGGCGACCACGTAGCCCGCCAGCCTTACCCAGGTGTTCGGCGCAATCTGAGCCAGCTCAGAGCTCTTGAGCAGGCCATCTTCAGATATATCTTTCCTCAATACCTGCAGTGGATGATATTTTGTGGATAACCCCTGCACTTTGTAATCCGCCTTCATCTCCTCCAGTTCGGTGAAGTTGGGCAGGGAAACCTTGATATCGTTGAACTGTAAAGGCAGTTCCCCGGGGCATTTCTTTTCCAGCAACCCAAGCTGCCACAATAGCTGCCTCTTCGGGCAGCCAGAAGAATCAAAGGCACCGGCGAGGATAAGGCTTTCTACGGGCTTCCTCTCCAGCCCGGTCCTGAGACAGAAATCCTCCAGCGAAGAATAAGGAGCCCTTTCCCTTGCTGTCACTATTTGGTCCATGGCCTTCTCTCCCACTTCCTTGACGTACATCAAGCCAAGCCTGACTTTGCCATCTTCGATGGTACATCTGGCGTTGCTCTTGTTGATGTGTGTGGGTAGAATGTCTATTCCATGTCTCTTGGCGTCCCGCACAATGACCTCCGGGGAATAGAATCCCATGGGCTGGTTATTGAGCAGGGCGCAGTAAAATTCAGCCGGGTAGCATTTCTTGAGCCAGGCGGATTGATAGCATAGAAGAGCAAAGCCGGCTGCATGGCTCTTACAAAAGCCATATTCAGCAAAGCCCTCTAGGGCTTGGAAGATGCGGCCTGCGAGACTGCTCCTCACGCCGTTCTTACTTGCTCCATCAATAAAGTTCTGCCTCAACTCGTTCATGGCATCCCTCGATCTTTTCTTGCTCATTGCCCTTCTCAAAGAGTCGGCCTCACCCGGCGTAAAATTGGCTATGATAGTGGCAACCTGTATTACTTGCTCTTGAAACAGAAGAACGCCCAGTGTATCTTCAAGTACTGGCTTCAGCTTTGGATGCAGATAGTTTACCTTTTCCAGGCCTTTTCTTCTCCGAATATACGGATGGACCATGTTTCCTTGCAGTGGCCCCGGTCTGATAAGGGCCACCTCGATAGTCAGGTCCTCAATAGAACGTGGTCTTATTTGCGGTAGGGTTTGCATCTGGGCTCGGCTTTCTATCTGGAAGACGCCTATTGTGTCGCCCCGGCAAATCATGTCGTAGACCCCCTGGTCATCCAAAGGTAAGTTGCCGGGGGTAAGCTTTGTCCCGGGGTAATCGGGATGGTGCTCCTCTGCAAGCTCACAAGTTTCGTGAATGAGCGATAACATCCTCAAGCCGAGCAGGTCCACTTTTATCAATCCGGCATCGGCAACACTGTCTTTATCCCACTGGCAGACTATCCTCCCCGGCATGGTGGCTTTTTCCAGGGGCACTATTTCGGTCAAAGGGCAAGAGGAGATAAGCATCCCTCCATTATGAATTGATAAGTGCCTGGGGAAATCGTGAATCTCCTGGCAAAGGGCGATAAACTCTTGCCATGGCACAGACGTGCGATAGGGCAAAAACTCCTCAACGCCAGCAAGGTCTTGCTCTATATCCTTGGCCCCATACACTGAGACTGATTTTGCCATCTTATCAATCAGGTAATCCGGCATCCCCAGTGCCTTGCCCACCTCCCTTATAGCATTTCTTGCCTGGAAGGTTACATAGGTGCAGACCATAGCAGTATGTGCCTGTCCGTATTTATCATAGACGTATTGAATGAGCTTTTCCCTGTGATTTGTGGACACGTCGATATCGATGTCGGGGATAGACGACATTTCTTCATTCAGAAATCTGCCCAGAAATAGCTTATTCTTTAATGGGTCCACCATGGTTATGCCCAGGATATAGGCTACTATGGAATTAGCGGCCGAGCCTCTACCCTGAGCTGGAATTCCATTTCTTTCAGCATAGTCCATAATGTCCCACACGATAAGGAAGTAGCCCGATAGTCCGAGTTTCTCTATTAGATTAAGCTCGTGGTTTATCCTTACCTCTACCTCCGGATTCTTCTCGATGAAATCTGGATCGTACCTGTCGTACACCTTTTGCCGGCATAACTCAGCCAGATATCTCTTGGGAATCTCACCCCGGGGTAAGAGAAATTCCGGAAAACGATAGCCTGAGAAATCCAGATTGACGTTGCATTGATCTGCTATGGCGAGTGTATTGGAAATCGCTTGAGGGTAATCGTGGAACAGTTGTGCCATTTCTTCAAAGGACTTGAGGTGGAATTCGGAATTCAGTCTTAAAAAGGTGCATTCGTCCAGAGTTGTCCGGTTCTTAATGCATGTGAGGACATCGTGAAGCCTGTGGGTTTCCTTTCTGGCATAGTGAACGTTGTTAGTGGCTACATAACACAATTCAAGGCCACGCGCCAGTTCGACCAAGGCACGGCAAAGGTGTTCATCATCGGGGTAGAGATTATTCTGAAGCTCTACGTAGAAGCTCTCTCGGCCAAAAATCTCGCTATACCTTCTGGCTAGTTTGTAAGCCTTCTCCGTCCGTCCAGAAATGATTGAACTGGCTATTTCTCCTTTGCGGCAACCGGAGAGACAAATCAGGTCAGCGGAGTACCGGGAAAGGGTCTCCAGATTGAGGAGGGGACTGCCTTTTCTGTGTTCTAGCTGAGCCCTGGTTACCATTTGACACAGGTTGGAGTAGCCTTCATTATTTTTGGCCAGCAATGTGAGATGCTTGCCATTTTCCAGCGTCACCTCTGCTCCGATGATGGGCTTGATGTTGGCTTTGAGACATGCTTTGTAGAATCTGATAGCTCCGTATAACCCATTATGATCGGTAAGTGCTAAGGCAGGCATGTTGAGGTCTACTGCCCGGCTTACCAAGTCCTCCGGATGAGACGCACCATCAAGAAGAGAGAAATTGGAATGGCAGTGAAGCTCCACGTAAGTTTTTCCCGATAAAATCGGGGCATTAGCGCTTCTAGTCATAGACGCGTTGCAGATACCAGACTCCGGTGAGCAAATTTCGGTAGAGTTCACAGACGATACCGGAAGCAGTCTTGACCTGGAAGTATTCCCTTTCAACTGATCTCTTCCACCATCCTTGATCTACCCGCCATCTTTTTAGAGTCTCTCTGGCCCTTTCTCTTCTTCCCCTGTAAAGAAAGGTGATCAGCTTGTGCTGGGGGCTTTCCTCAACTTCCAGTTTTATAGCTTCCCTGAACAACTTGCTCATCTCTTAAAGGTCAAATTCGGTGAAGGAAAAGGAATCCTCCGGTAAAGCACTATTTGGTTTAGCGAGCACCCTGCCAACTATCCCTTTGCCGTATTTTTGCCGAAGCCAGCTTATGGCTGAAGCCAGCCTTTCCCTGTATTTCAGGGGCTGGTTTGAGAATCCCGATGAAATGGGGGCTTGCCTCCCACTTTCAGGGCAGAAATCAGTCAGAGTCAGCCTCATTTCGCTTAAAGGAGTTGTGAATCTCGTTGACTCTAGGTATTGCTTTAAGTGGCGCAACATGGTTTCCTTGGAGGAAGTAGCTTCCTTGAAGTGAAGCACCCGTTGAGCAATATGGTTATTGTTAAAATGCATGGATATTGTTAGCCGGAGACAGCATTGCCAGCGCTCCTTCAACTGCTGGCTTAACCTGGTCAGGAGTTCATCGCCGGCAGCTAGAACTTGACGGATAGTCTCTGCCGCAGGCTCAAAATAGATCTGCTCTTTCAGCTTTGGCACCGGACTCCACGGAATTAACCTTTCCCCATCAATTCCATTGGATAGTTCCCACAACCGCTTGCCCTCGTTTCCAAATTCCAGGCTAACTGCCGCTAATGATAAACTGGCAAGCTGCCCTATTCGATAGATGCCGAGCAGTTCAAGCCGCTCCAGGATTCTGGAAGAGGCAGGCAGAAGGTATACAGGCAGGTCTTTGAGGAAATTCTTTACTCCTTTCTCGGTAATAGCGATAACCTTCCCTGGCCCTGCGACCTGGCTGGCTGCCCGGGCCACAAATTTGTTCGGGGCAACGGATACACAGGGGTGAAGTTGAAGAAGTTTTTCAATCATCTGACTGATCCCCTCGACGAACTGGAGCTCCATGAGGTAATCGGGGCTTTCGTAGCCCAAAGCAATGAAGGCAGAGCCCGGGGTTCCTGCTTCTACCACCGGGCTGTGATTAGCTAGTAGAGACAATATAGTAGTGAAAATATTGGCGTATTTTTCCTCGTCCAGTGGCAAAAATACACCTTGCGGGCATAGAGTATACGCCTCTCTCAGAGGTATGCCGTGCCTGACACCACATGCCAATGCCTCTTTTGAGGCATCATATACGGCCTTCCGTTCGCAGGGCAGGCCCCCAATAATAATTGGCATTTCTGTTAATGAATTATTATCTCTTACCTCGATTTGAACAGCGAAATGAGGAAAGAAGAAACACGCGACTCTCATCTCCAACCCCTGACTAATGGGTCAGCCTTCTCAGAACGGCAACCACTTTACCCTGCACTTCAATGTTATCAGGCCTGGTATATATGGATTTCATTTCGCTATTCGCCGGTTGCAGGCGAACGCGTTCCGGTTCACGATAAAGCTTTTTCAGCGTTACCTCTTGCTCATTCTTGAGCCAAACGGCTGCCATTTCACCATCTTCAACGGTTTGCGTTGCCTCCATAATCACGACATCGCCGTCATTGATAAGAGCGTCGAGCATCGATGTTCCTTTTACCTTCAAGGCATAAATATCGCCCTTGTTTCCCACCACATCCGTTGTGACCCTGAGCGTTTCTTCAGCCTGGTTACTCCAGGTACCCGAATCTACGACAGGAATCGGTTCTCCGGCAGCAATTGTCCCTAATAGCGGCACCAGGAAACTGTCCTTACCTTCGAGCTCTTCCTTTTCCATAAGCTGGATGCTTCTGAAAATATCTGGATCTCGACGAATCTGTCCTTCCTTTTCTAGGACATTCAGATGATATTGGACCAGTGATGTTGAACTGATGTTGCAGCCTTTCATGATGTCCCTGATGGTCGGCGCATAACCTTTCTCATCGAGGTAATGCCTTATGCATTCAAGAATCCCCTCTCTGATTTCGGGCTTCTTCATCATGGCCTCCTGTACAATTTATGTTTAACGAGTGTTCTATAGAACAAGTGTATCAATCCGAATGATAGGTTGTCAAGACCTTATGCTGGCTGACACTGAGTACTGAAGTTGCCGGGTATGTATGATGAACTTGGTTAACGATAATTCGTCCGGTTAAACCCGGTGTGTTCTACCGCAGTGGGGACACCGGACTATCGGCTCTTTGAACTTGGGCGGTACTCGTAACTTGGCACCGCAGTCACAAGTAATGGTGGTGTAGTTACTCAGCCGCCACATTACATCTGATGTCTCCCGGACCCGCTGTATCTGGTCTGGTTCACCGAGTTCACCCTCCAGCTTGGTTGAGGTTATTGGGACTGTCTCGGCGGAAAGACTGGTGGCAGGTATGACTCCTTTACCCTGCTGATGGACCTGTCGGTAAGCCTGGTCATAGTCGGTGAAGGAGGCACCGGCCATGGCACGCAGGATGCGTATCCTTTCCGATAGTGGGGGATGGGTGCTGGAGAGGTCGCTGGCTTTCACGCCTCTTTTGCGGAAGGGATTGACAATATACATGGGTGCTGTGGCCTTGCTGGCTGATTTCAACTGGCCGGTTGAGGCGCCGAGCTTTTCCAGGGCTGAGGCCAGCCCTTCGGGATATCTGGTGTATAGAGCTGCTGAAGCATCTGCCAGGTACTCCCTTTTTCGAGAGATGGCAAAGTAGATAAGCTGCGCAAAAATTGGCGCCAGTATCATGAATACGAGTGCTACGACTAGGATTATTATCTGGCCCTGCCCACCGCCACCTGATGAGGAGCTTCTTCTTGACCCGGTCATACTGCCAAAAATCATAATTCTCGATCCATACCAGGCCAGTATCACGATAGTGCCGAGCAAAATGCTGCACATGGCCATGAGCAGCACATCCCGGTTCTTGACGTGGGATATTTCATGGGCGATGACTCCCTGCAGTTCGTCGCGGTTTAGTTTCTGTAGCAATCCCGAGGTGATAGCTACAGATGCCCGATTGGGGTCACGACCAGTGGCGAAGGCATTCAGTGCCGGGTCGTCAATGATATATATGTCTGGTATCTTCTCCAGCCCGGAGGCAATTTTCATTTCCTCGACGACATTGTACAGTCGGGGGTGGTCGTCGCGGCTGATTTTCTTCGCGCGTGACATGCCGAGTAAGATACTATCACCCTGAAAGTACCCGATTAGGCTCAAGACCGCCCATACAAGTATGGCAATGATCAAACCTGCGGTCGCGTTATCGAAAAAGTAAAGGCCGATCAAGTAGCCAATGAGGATGAGCAGTGCCCCCATGCCAATGGTCAGCACTACGGATCTTATTTGATTAGACCTGATTTGTTCCCACACGGCTGACGTATCTTGGTACTAGGTAAAACTGACCTTGGGCGCTTCTCGTTCAGCAGCCAGAGTAACCTCAAAGAATTCAGTGGGCTTAAACCCGGTCATGCTGGCTACGATGCTGGACGGGAACATCTGTGTCTGGTTGTTGTACCCGAGGACCGAATCATTGTAGTACTGGCGAGAGAAACTTATCTTATTCTCGGTTGAGGTAAGCTCCTCTTGGAGTGCTAGGAAGTTCTGATTCGCCTTAAGGTCGGGATAGTTCTCCACTACCGCTAGTAGGCGGGATAGGGCCGAACTCAACTCTCCTTCGGCCTTGGCTCGTTCGCCAGCTCCGGCAGACGACAGTTGCTGGGCAAGATTACGGGCGTTCGTTACCGCCTCCAGGGTTTCTCGCTCGTGTTTCATATAGCCCTTGGCGGTCTCTACCAGATTAGGAATGAGGTCATAGCGGCGCTTTAGCTGAACGTCAATTTGCGCCCAAGCGTTCTTTACCTGATTACGCCGCCTGACTAGGCTGTTGTAGGTGGCTACGAACACGATAAGAAGGACTACAACAATAATACCAATGACAATACCTGCTACCATACTGAACCTCCTTAGCTTATATTCTCCAAATGTTACGTAATCTGCATTGTCTCTTCATTCCGGCAGGTTTAGTACTTCCTCCAGGAACCCCATAACTTGTTCACTGGGATTACGTTCTGGGGGACGTTCCCCTGCCAGATGTCTCGTCAGTTGACTAACCTCGCCTCCGTCAAACCACAGTCCATGTTCGTCACGGCATATGTCAATGATAATTTCAGGCTGTCCGCCAATCGCTGTCTTCTTCATCTTATGGCCACAGATGGGGCAATTCCGTTTCCTTTCCGATGATGAGACTTCCTTAGAGTTTAGGACGCCGTCAAGGAACACCTTTGCCTCCTCGAGACCATGCGACTGGAGCAACAGCTCGAGCTCTCCGGAGTCAAACCACACCCCTTTGCAGTTGCTGCAATAGTCGAGCTCGATGCTGCGATACTCAACGACGATCATGTCGTACTTGCAGACAGGACATATCATTGCGCGTAGACCTCGGTGGGTGGCCTCAGTAGTGTAGACGCCCGATGCCATCATGTCAAGGTTCCGATTCTGTAAGATCCACACAGAGCCGATCAGTGAGACTGATAGCTAGCTCACCTTATCGCATACAAAGGAATTGATTGGTTTAACGTAGCTAATTAAATTACGAGCCATGATGATTACGGAACGTTGCATGGTGGGGGTACAGTCAAGCTGCTGAATGCCTTATATTCTGCCGAAACGGCGCTGACGGCGTTTGTACTCGGCGAGTGCTTCCTCAACATCTTCAGGACCGAAATCAGGCCATAGCACTGGAGTGAAATAGAGTTCACTATAGGCAGCCTGCCAGAGGAGAAAGTTGCTCAGGCGACGCTCGCCGCCCGTGCGTATAACCAGATCAGGGTCGGGGGTATCAGGGTTATATAGATACCGGGCAAGTACAGCCTCATCTATATTGTCAGCGGGGATACCAGCGGCGGCAATGTGTCTGACCGCCTGCACAATTTCATCCCGCCCCCCGTAATCGAAGGCGAGCGAAAGAGTAAGACCCGTGTTGTGATTGGTGAGTTCCACTGCAGCCCTAACCTTTTCTCTCAGTCTTCTGGGCAGCCTATCTAGCCTGCCGACGTGTAGCAGCCGCATATTTTCTTGATGAAAGGCCCGGGTTTCGGAGTCAATTCTCTTTCCCAGAAGGCTGAGCAAGCCAGCAACCTCTGCCTTCGGGCGATTCCAGTTCTCGGTGGAGAAGGCATAGAGTGTCACGTATCTTACTCCGTAGTCAGACAAAGTCTTTACCACCGGGCGAATGTTTTCACCTCCGGCCTTATGTCCGGCGAGCCTCGGGAGGCCGCGCTCCCTTGCCCATCGGCCGTTGCCGTCCATAATAATGGCTATGTGCTGAGGAGAGTGATTTGGTTCGATCATGATTTAGCCCCACATGGAAAGAGAC
This sequence comes from Dehalococcoidia bacterium, assembly GCA_046538185.1. Lineage (GTDB taxonomy): Bacteria > Chloroflexota > Dehalococcoidia > GIF9 > AB-539-J10 > RBG-13-51-36. The sequence goes on along the minus strand of JBKHJJ010000013.1, from coordinate 8,232 downwards.
GCCTGATCTTCAGTAGGGGATAGACGGAACTGCGTCGGAGGATGGCCAGAATCAACCTGGTGTGCCAATCGAAGGAAAAATCGCCTGAGTTGAGCAAAATCTCAGCCACGCCGTTAGAAGCTGCTAAATCGAAGATCCGGTCAATTTGGTGGTCACTTAGCCTGCCATAAGTCCATCTAGCCCAGTAGCCACGGGAGAGCTCTTTGCCCATTCTTGCCTTCCACTGCCTCTGATACCTCGAAAGATACCCGGCGGTCAAATTATCGCAGATGAGAGCCTCATGAAGCACTTGGGCAGCTACTCCAGCACCAATGTGACCGAAGTATATCCCTCCGCCGGTAGTTGGCTTTACCTGTCCGGCAGCGTCTCCAATAACGAGTATCCTGTCCCCGTAGGTGCGAGACAAAGTCCCTATGGGAATGGCCTTTTGTCCGATTTTCACCTCCCGACTCGCAATTCTACCCACGCGATCGAGACCGTTGAGCAATTGTTGCAGGTGCAGGTTTGCGTGGGATGTTGCCAGAAGTCCGAGGTACGCTGTGTTCGGTGAAGTAGGCACAAGCCAGGCAAATGCACCCGGCGCTATTGTCTGACCAAAGTATATTTCAAATTCTTCCACGTTTCTGACTTCGACTTCAGCCTGGGCACCAACCAGGAAATGCTTTATCTTGCCCAGACTAAGCTTACGCGGTAGTTTATGCTTGAACCCGTTAGCCAGGACTATGGCTCTGGCTGTGAACTTCTCCTTAGCACCGAAACACAAGGCTTCGGCCTGTATGCTATCCTTCCCGGGAACAATATCTATGACTTGCGAAGAGAAGACATATTGTGCCCCCTTGGTCTGGGCTTTATAGGCCATGGCTTTGTCAAGCAGGAGCCGATTTACCACGTGGGCCTGAACATCTTCAGTTTGTAACCTTAAGCATCTTCCTGAAGGGGAGAAGAATCTGGCTGATTTTACGCTAGTCAGTATTGTATCTGTACCGGGGTCTAGTGCCTGGAAACATTCGGTGCTGATGATTCCAGTGCAACAAACATCGAGTCCGGACGCACTCTTCTCCTCCAGCACGGCGACATTGTGGCCCGACGAAGCGAGTTCGTAGGCCGCATAGCTTCCGGCCGGCCCAGCTCCCACTACGATGACATCGTAAGTTTGGCCTGACAATCTTCGGGCACTCTCCGAGGTATTTACGAAACGATACTATATTATATAACAGCTTGCTTAGCCAAATTAACTTGCGGTCATGAAATATGCGTCTTTCATCATCGTTGACGTTGACTTAGCAACGCTAGGGATCTTTGAGGATTGTTCATTCTTGCAGGCAGGAGCACCAGGAAGGCGCAATTTGTTATAATCAAGAGGGGGTTAGGGTGTCTAATATACTGGACAGAGTAAACTGCCCTGATGACGTTAAGGGGTTGAGCCCGGGTGAACTGGATGTATTGTGCTGGGAACTCAGGGAGCTACTGGTCAGCACGGTCAGTAAGAATGGAGGGCACCTGGCGTCCAGCTTGGGGGCTGTGGAACTCACGGTTGCCCTGCACCGGGTGTTTGATAGCCCGAGGGACAGGATAGTCTGGGATGTGGGGCATCAGAGCTACGTTCACAAGCTGCTGACGGGAAGAAGGAGGCAGTTCTCCTCGCTCCGCCAATATCAAGGACTCTCAGGGTTTCCTGATAGGAGTGAGAGCGTTCACGACACCTTCACTACGGGGCATGCCGGCACCTCCATTTCGGCAGCCCTGGGGATGGCGCTGGCCCGCGACCTCACTGGTGGTAGTCACCATGTAGTGGCTGTCATCGGCGACGGATGCCTCACTTGTGGTATGACCTATGAAGGATTGAATCACGCCGGGCAGTTGAGCACAAGGCTGGTTGTCGTATTGAACGACAACGGCATGTCCATTTCACCTACGGTGGGAGCGATAGCCAGGCGCCTGAATGTGGCAAGAACGGGCAGCCCTTATATGCAGGCTAAGGAGCAGACCCTTCGGCTGCTCTCTCTCCTGCCTGGAGGAACGAGGCTACGGTGGGCGCTGCATCGGCTTAAGGAAGGTGCAAAGGCAGTATTTATGCCCACCATGATGTGGGAACAGCTTGGCTTCACTTACCTGGGCCCCATAGATGGCCACAATATTGCTGAACTGGAAAAAGCTTTGAGTCGGGCAAGAGACTACCACAAGCCCGTCATTGTCCATGTGTTGACTGCCAAGGGCAAGGGCTACCAACCAGCAGAAGACAATCCGATTCGCTTCCATGGCTTGTCTCCCAGCAGTGATAGCCCGGCTACAAACCCTACCTATAGTCAGATATTCTCTCAAACGATCCGTAGACTATTGATGGATAATCCCGGGTTGGTGGTGGTAACTGCTGCCATGATTGAAGGCAACAGCCTGTCTCCTCTGGTCAAGGAGTTTCCGCACCGTATCTATGATGTAGGGATTTCGGAGCAACACGCAGTTACATTAGCCGCCGGCCTAGCTACTCAGGGGTATACACCTGTTGTAGCTGTATATTCTACTTTCCTTCAGCGTGGCTTCGACCAGATACTGCACGACGTGTGTCTACCTGATTTGCCCGTCACTTTTGCCTTGGATCGCGCCGGCATTGTGGGAGATGATGGCAAGACGCATCAGGGACTATTTGATTTGTCCTATCTCAGCTTGATGCCGAACATGATCGTCTGTGCGCCTAAAGACGAGAACGAACTTGGAGATATGCTTTATACTGCTGTCAATGCCGTGCATCCTATTGCGATTCGTTATCCAAGAGGTCGGGGAATGGGTGTCCGCTTGGCTGGTGAGCTTCATCAACTCCCTGTAGGCAAAGCTGAGATGATGAAGCAGGGGCAAGACATTGCCTTGATAAGCATCGGCTCTACTGTCATGCCTTCTCTGGAAGCAGCGGAAGCTTTGGCTCTTCGGGGTATTCATGCTACGGTTATCAATGCGCGATTCGCCAAGCCTCTGGATGCAGAGCTTATTTTGAATGTAGGCAAACGCATCAAGAAGGTGGTCACCGTAGAGGAGAGTATCCTTAGCGGGGGCTTTGGCAGTGGGGTGCTGGAAGTGTTGGCGGAGGCCAGAGCATCGGGCGTGAAAGTGAAGCGGTTAGGCATTCCTGACGAGTTCGTAACCCACGGAAAGCAAGAGTTGCTTCGCTCCCTCTACCGTCTGGATGCACACGGAATAGCCAGAGAATGCATTGGTTTTCTGGCCGGCCTCCAGGCAAAGGAGTGAAGAGAGCCTCGTATGCAGATACAGGCAGGTGGACCGTTGGTCAAGCCGTGGACTTGGCGGCGATGTGTTTAGCCGTGGGGTGGTGAGTTCCTATTCTCTTGAGCGATTCGCTTGAGCTCGTAGAGCTTGGTAATTGCTTCCAAAGGAGACATTGAATCAATGTCGAGGTGGGCAATTGCATCAGCGAACTGAGAGTCTCTGTCGAACAGGGGAATCTGCAGCGATGCTTGGCGGCGAGGGGTTTTGCTCTTTTTAGAAGAGTGGCTCTCCAGGTCTCCTAAGATTTCCTGAGCTCGAACTATTACCGGTCTGGGCAGACCAGCTAGCTGTCCTACATGGATGCCGTAGCTCCTGTCGGTGCCCCCGGGGACGATCTTGTGCAAAAAGACAACTCTGTCTCCTTGCTCTGCCACTGCGACATTGAAGTTTTTCACTTTGGGCAGGATGTCAGCCAGCGCTACCAGTTCATGGTAATGAGTGGCGAAGAGAGTCTTCGCTCCCAGGTCAGGATGGTTGTGGATAAACTCTGCTACCGCCCATGCTATGGAAATACCATCATATGTGGAGGTGCCGCGTCCGATTTCATCCAGGATGATAAAAGAACGAGGCGTAGCGTTGTTCAGGATATTGGCTGCCTCGGTCATCTCTACCATGAAAGTGGATTGGCCGGCCGCTAAGTCCTCCTGTGCGCCAATGCGGGTAAAGATGCGGTCCACAATTCCAATGGTTGCTGAATCAGCGGGGACGAAGCTTCCAATGTGAGCCAGAAGAATGATGAGGGCTACCTGCCTGAGATAGGTGGACTTTCCCGACATATTGGGGCCTGTAAGTATGATAAGTTGGTTATCCCGATTGCATAAATAGGTATCGTTAGGAACAAAGCCGTCTCGACCTATGGCTTGCTCCACAACGGGGTGGCGTCCTCCCTTGATGTTGATGACATCTTCGTTGGTGATTGTTGGGCGGACATAACTATGACGTGCTGCCACCTCGGCAAGAGTGGAAAGGACGTCGATTTGAGCTATGGCTCCAGCAGTGGCCGAGATTTGTTCCCCGGCAACAGCTACCTGTTGGCAGACCCGCCGAAAGAGGTCGGCCTCCATATCTGCGATCTTCTCCTGCGCATTGAGAATCAGCGATTCATACTCTTTAAGTTCGGGGGTGAAGAACCTTTCCGCTTCCGCTAGAGTCTGCTTACGAATATAGTCCGTGGGGATTAAGCTCAGATTAGCCCGGGATACCTCCATATAATAGCCAAACACCCGGTTGTAGCCTACTTTTAGTGATTTTATCCCTGTGCGTTTTCTTTCTCTTTGCTCCAGACCGGCCAGATATTGCTTCGCCTGCCGGGAATTATGTCGGATATTATCCAAGTCCGGGGAGAAACCTTCCTTTATCACACCACCTTGCTCTAAATCCGCAGGTTCATCGGCAATAGCACTTGCGATTATGTCCACCGTGTCGGGGCAGGGGGTTAGTTGGGTGGTCAGCCAGTTTACGGCCTCCTCATCCGCCGTTGTTGCTCTTAAGTCAGGCACCTTCTCTAAGCTAGACCGAAGGACTATTAGCTCTCGGGGTGTTACTCTGCCAGTTGTTACGCGATTGACTAGCCTCTCCAGATCAGCGATATCTGACAAAAGAGAGATGGTTTTCTGTCGGGCGAGGCTATCTGTGCGAAACCAGGCAATTGCTGATTGCCGCCGATCCAATGTGATCAGGTCCAGAATGGGATGTCCCAGCCAGTTTCTGAGTAGCCTGCCGCCCATGGCTGTCTTCGTCAGATCAATGATGGAAAGCAGAGAGTTCCCGGTTTCTGCCCACCTGCCGCCTTGAAAGAGTTCCAAATTGCGGATGGTCTGACCATCCAGTGTCATAAAGGAATGCGTGTAGTAGGTGGCAAGTTTGGTTAACAGGGGTAGAGAATCCATCTGTGTTTGTTTGACATAATGCATTAATGCACCTGCTGCTCTTATAGCTAGAGGCAGTCGGGCACAGCCGTAGCCTTCCAGGGTAGCCACATTGAAGTGTTCCAGCAATGCCTCCTGGGCAATCTCCAAATCAAACCAGTAATCGTCTACTCGGCTTATGGTGAATGGCAGGTCAGCATAATCGTGGAAGTCTTGGGCAACAACAACTTCGCTGGGCTGAAGTCGGTCCAATTCAGGCATGACTATTTCAGTGGGAAGTTGAGTGGTGGCAAACTCGCTTGTGCTTATATCAACATGGGCAATGCCCGCTTCGTCGCCCTCAGAGACCAGACTGGCGAGGTAGTTGTTGCTCTTACTTGCAAGCAGATTGGGCTCGACTACAGTCCCCGGCGTGACCACCCGAATGACATCCCTTTCCATAAGCCCCTCGCTCGGCGGACTGAGTTGTTCGCAAATTGCTATTTTGTGACCCCGGTTGATGAGTCTGGCCAGATAGTTGTCAAGGGCGTGATGAGGTATCCCTGCCATGGGCACTCTCTGTCCTTTGCCCATCTCGCGGGAAGTCAGCACAACGTCCAGCTCTCGTGAAGCGACTTCGGCATCCTGGTCAAAAGTCTCATAGAAGTCGCCTAAACGGAAGAAAACTATAGCCTCTGGATACTTCTGCTTGACTCTTAGATACTGCCTTCTAAGAGGGGTTACAGCCATTGATGTTATTTTACTAGCTCTGCCAGGAGATATAAAGGGAGACCGATTGCCAACTTTGCCTAGCATTTCACAGGCCGTCTCTTCCGGTTTTGAGCAGAGTATGATCCTGTGACGACGATTCAGACCATCACCTGAAGACTTCCCCTGCCATTCAAAATGGTGGCCAACCACCATCCACTGAGGTTTTGCAAATACCAATTAGGTACTATAATTATGTATTATCAGTGAGAGAATCTGTCGAGGAGGTTGAGACAATATTTGTCGGAACAAATTGCGGTTCTTGTTGAAGAGGAATTCCGGGATATAGTAAGCGAGGTGTGGGTGAAGCGGATAGCTCGAACTGTTCTTGGGGCAGAAGGAGTGCCTCCTCCCTATGAGGTTAGTCTTGTTTTCGCCGATTCTGAGACGGTGCGACAACTTAACCGGGATTACCGGAGGGTGAATGAGGCTACGGATGTGCTTGCTTTTCATCTGCTTCCAGAGAAGGGCTCCAACGATTCTTTCATACTGCCTCCGGATGGAGTAACTAGGTTGGGAGAGGTGATCATTTCCTGTCCTCAAGCTGCGGAACAAGCCAGAGAACAAGGGCATTCTACTGAAAGAGAGCTGGCGTTGCTGATCATCCATGGAATACTTCACCTCCTCGGCTATGACCATGAAGAGCGCGAGGAAGAAACGGAGATGAGGGAAAAGGAGAAGGAGCTCCTGGAGAAATGCTTGCCGTGAGGCTGTCACGGTGAGTTGAGAATCACAATCTGTGTGCTGGCGGGGAGAGACGATGAGGTAATCGAGAGATGTGCCCTTTCTTCTAGCTCCCGAACCCTCATTTTGTCCATGAATTTATCCACTGGACTGAGATCACCGGCGGACGAATCTGTCTTGTAGTGCATGGGGATAACGATACGGGGCGCTAGTTGCCTTACTATATCTACAGCCGTATCGACAGGTATGGTGGATACCTCCCCAATGGGTAAAAACAGTACATCTACATCTCCTATTTCTTCTATCAAATGTGGGTCAAGAGGATGTCCCAAATCGCCTAGATGGCACAAAGTTATGTCGTCCATCTCAATAACATAGATGGTATTCCTGCCTCTTAGATTCCCCTTCTTACTATCGTGGTAAGCAGGGACTCCCGTGATGAAGGTGCCGCCTACTTCATATTCGCCGGGGCTCTTTACCTGTTTGGGGTCATCGGCAATGCCTTCGACGTAGCTATGACCGGGATGGAAATGGCTGACTGTTACTATGTCCGCTTTCGGTTTTCCCAGGCGGTAACCAAAGTCCGGATGATAGGGATCTGTGATGATGGTTTTCTCTTTCCCCCTGATTAAGAAACAGGAACGTCCTAGCCAGGTAATCTCCATTCGTGCCTAAAGGATAACCTTTTTCCTCGGCTTTGTCGAGACCAACATGAGGGGGCTAATGAGAAAATGCGTCGGCTTTGTGGGTGTGATCGTCTTCCTCTACGGGGCTTATCAGAAGTGTCATACCCTCTACGCTTTCAACAGCAATTTCCTTGCCGACCTCTATACTGTGAGTGGATGAAGCTTGCCACAGTTCACCTTTAACCCGAACGTAACCTGTAGGAGAAATGGGGGTGACTGTTCGACCCCGGCTGCCAATATCTGGTGAAATTATCGGCTTCTTGACAAGCGCCAACTTGCCAAGTCGGTAAGTTGTATAGTTGTATGCCGCCAGAGCAATCATCATAAGGACGAGGCCCCAGAGGGGAATATTTAGCCCGAGCCTCGGGAGCAGCCAAAGCACAATTGCCACCAGGACTGCTTCTTCGAGCAAGCTCGTTGTAACGGCGAGTGCTGTATATCTTCTGTATTTCATTTTGGTACTGAGATAGAGAGTTTGTTGGCGAGGGTATCGGCAAAAGACTAGCTTCCTCCATTTGGTGTAGTTCTGGTCATCCGTCGAATAAGGGGTTAATGATATGCAAAGCGGTACAAATAGTCAAACAGTGGGGCGGTTGACAAAAGCCATGGTGACCGTTACCATGTTGACTCTGCAGGTTAACGAAATGAAGGGAAAGATACTAGAAGCTTTGCGCGAGGGTAGTGGTTACGTTTCTGGCGAGGTCCTTTCCAGTCAACTTGGCGTCTCTAGGGTTTCCATCTGGAAGCAGATCCACAGCCTGCAAAAGGACGGCTATGTAATAGAGTCTGCGCCTAGAGGATACAAGTTGATTTCCTCTCCAGATTTACTGCTTCCTTATGAATTTCCCAATTTAGAAGAGAGAATTCACTACTTCCCAGAGATTAGCTCGACCATGGATGAGGCAAGGGAGTTGGCCAGGAGGGGAGCACCGGAGGGAACAATTGTGCTTGCCGAAGTCCAAGGCCGT
>JBKHJJ010000121.1:0-3918 GCA_046538185.1 Dehalococcoidia bacterium | reverse complement strand
CCTGTGCTCCGGACCAGTAGGGCCGATGACCGAGGCAATTATTGCCTCGTCCATGATCGCTACCTTGGTCATAGTGGAACCGATATCGACCCCGGCGAAATAGTCCCCCATCACCGACTCTTGACCGCCTCCAGTGTGTCGACAAAGGCATCTATCCTGGCTCTCGTGTCAGCCTCATTATAGGAACTGATATCAACAATATCACTCTCCAGAATCAGCGACGGCACATCTCGGTATATCTTCTTCAGCTGATTCAGCTGCCAGATTAAGCCCACGTGCCAGGTGCGACAGGAAAAGGCCTCATGCATTACTATGCCATCTACGTTGTACTGCTCAATGTAGTTTATGGTGCGCTCCACATCAGGTTCGGAGCCAGGACGTTTTCTCGCCAGATCATACCAGTAGGTCCAACGCCTTATCCATCTCCAGGCTATATACTCCAACGGGTCATCTGTCTTCGGCAAATCGAGCTCTTTTACGGAGTACACCTGCTCATTGTAGGTGCTTTCCACCGGGAACACCGCTCCTTTATTCCAGAAATAGTTGAAATCAGACAAAGCAAACCATGATGGTAATCCTCCGGCCCAAACCAGCCGGTACTTCTCATCTTCAACCACACCTAGCTTGTGTTCCACCTTGTACTTCAGTTCGTCACGCAAGTCTCTGTAGAAATCATACGCTTCCTGCGTCCCCATCATGAAAGCCTGAGGCACCATGCAGTTCATAGCATCCCCTGTATCCATTGGGGTGGGAATAGCTTTGCGCAACTCGCGGCACTCCACGTGTAAATCAGTGGTGTCATCAGCCAGTTTGATTGTCTCCCACAATCTATCCCAATCCATCTTCTTGTGAAAATGCTCTTCCAGAAATTTCACCAGACCCCTGAGGTCTTCCACAATATACTTGGCATAGTAGCTCTCGATCTCATGAAAATCGACATCACGCTCATACATAGGAAACAAACCGGCAACGTTGTATATTGGGACATCGGGCTGAAATTGCTGCGCTGCCTGATACCACTTATTCCGCGGATCACAGAGTATCTGACCGCTGGATAGCATAACCCCAGGCTTCGCCTGCCCACCCCATGGAGAATCGGGGGGCATCTCGCCCAACTCTTCACGCCACTCGTCGAAGCCCAAGCCGCACAGGGCGTATGTGCACAAAGAACGGGAAAAGTTCAACGATTCTGCTCTCTCCAAGAAGCGCTGAGCATCGCGCTTTGCCCCGCATATGCCAGCATAATTCTCTGTCCATACCGGCACTATGTCCATGGCCCGGATGATTTCGTCATAATTGCACTCGATAAAGGTGTAAGCTATATCCTTACCTTCTTGCTGCGCCTCCACCGAACTCCCAATAGCTGCCTTGACCATCGGGCCGACCTTCATTGCCGCTACAGTTCCGTACTTCCTTCCCCTTTTGCCCTCTACGGGGTACTTCTCCGGCCATTTCTGTTCTTCCATTTACCTTCACGCCTCCAACCTATCTAGCAAGCGTCTCAAGAAAAGCTTGTACTCTCGTTCGTAGCCTGCCAATTGTCGACATTGAATACTCATCTTCAATATAAAGCACCGGAATACCTAGAGATTGTATATACTGCATTCTTGCCGGCACTTCGAAGCCAAATGGATCGCAGTATTTAAGAAGGTAGAGTATCACTCCATCCACGTTAAAGTCCTTAGCAAAACTGCCGATATCGCCAAACCTCGCTTCTAAGTCTTCCTCATACGTTTCCCCAGTCCATTCCCTATAGGTACGAGGGCAATTCAATTGCCTTAAATAGTATTCGGCTATGCCATCGAGCGGACGTTCGGCAGAAACGATGTCGAAGAAGTAGTCCCTGGTACCAACACACATACTATCGACCACTACGTCGGCTCCACTATCTTCAATCAACTTGACAAAAGCAACATCATTAACTTCCGCACCAATAACCATTATCCTAGGAGACTTCCTAGCCGGAGGACCGGCTCTGTTCTTAACTTCGTCAATAACATCATCCAGTAACTGACTAGCTTCAGCTGCCGGAATACCCATGACAGCCACCAGAACCTTGGTTACCTCCGCGCCGGAGACTAGCGGCGGATCCGATTTCCTAAACTGATATAGCTCCCTTACCTTAGCCTTGTTTTTGTTGTGGAGGTCAATTGCACGACCCAGGCTCTCATCGGAAATCTCCTTACCAGCAAACGCGCCTAGGCTCCTTCTAAATGCGTCAAGCTCGGCCTCGAAAAACTCCTTCGACAGGTCCTTAGTAGTGTGCGGAATATGGACGAAGTGGGAGTAGGGCAATTCAAGGCTATAACTTATCATACTATAGCTGCGGGCAATACTGTCACAAGCATGGGGGATTACAATACCTTCGAGAAACTCATACTTCCCCTTGAGCGCCATATCAAAAGTGCTCCGCACCAAGGGGCAAACAATTGTCTCCATCTCGGTATCAGCCTTGGTAATTGGCTCGTTAACGTCGCCCTTTATTCGGAACGGCACAAGCCCAGCAGCAGTTATGATTTCAACAGGCGCCAGAGCGCACATATAGCCCATAATCTTCCTGCCCTCGTTCTTCAATTCCCGGGCTCTTACACCGTAATCCTGATAATATCTATCTACATCTTTCATCATCTACCTACCCGTTCTGGACATAGCCTCACTCTTCTTCTCTATCCATTCACGTCTGATGCTGGACGGTAACCCCCTATTGTCTAAGAGGACAGGGAGGTCTCTGACGTCATCAACTTTGCTTCCATAGAACTGATACTTCAGAAGAATATCAAACTACTCGCATTGCTCCGAGGTTTCTCACTGCCACGAAGTCATGTCAGCGTTCCATAATAGCTTGTCCGTGTAAGTTTGTCAAACCTGTGCGCTCGTTCACTGCGCTAGGGCCATGATCTCTGCTAGCTTGTCGTGCGATGAACGCTCAGGACGCTTTTCAAGGCCGGGTTAGTTTGAGTTCCACCATGATCATCTGCACTAGACCGTCTTACGTGCTGGCCAGTGTGATTGACGGAAAGCACGAAGCACATTACAATTCGTGATGATGTACACGAGAACAGCCCTCGACAATGGCCTGAGAGTGATCACCAGTAGTATGCCTCATACCCACTCAGTATCCCTTGCCGTCCTTGTGGGAGCTGGCTCATGCTACGAAACCGCACAGGAGTCCGGGATCTCTCACTTCGCCGAGCACTTGTTCTTCAAAGGCACGCACCGACGACCAACGTCCAAGCAACTCAGCCAGGATATTGAAGGGGTGGGCGGTATAATCAACGGTGGCACAGATAAGGAACTAACGATGTTCTGGTGTAAGGTTGCCAGTCCCCACTTCTCAATTGCAGTGGACGTTCTCTGCGACCTACTGCTCAACTCTCGCTTCGATAATACAGACATAGAGCGAGAGCGTCGGGTTATCGGGGAGGAAATCAAGATGGGTCTGGATCTCCCCCAGCAGCGGGTAAGCGCGCTCATAGATGAGTTGTTGTGGCCGGGGCAACCTCTTGGGCGAGAGGTCGTTGGCTATCACGAGACTGTGTCGTCAATTACAAGGGGGCAATTGTTGGACTACCTGACACGCAGATACATGCCTAACAACACTGTCCTCAGTATTGCTGGCAACATAGACCATGAACAGGCAATGGCTCAAATCCGGCCGCTGCTTGACAAATGGGCCACCGGGGGACTAAGGACTGGCTATGTAACTGATGATAGGCAAACGCAGGCAACATTGCGTATTGAACCCAAGGACATTGAGCAAGTACATCTTTGCCTGGCCGTTCACGGCTTCTCTCATTCCCACCCACGCCGTTTCGCCCTCGACTTGCTTAACACCGCCCTTGGTGGTGGCATGAGCAGCCGCCTGTTTGAAGAGATCCGCGAACAGCGAGGGTTAGCCTATGATATACACAATTACAC
>JBKHJJ010000120.1:0-3923 GCA_046538185.1 Dehalococcoidia bacterium | reverse complement strand
AAATCGTCGTTCATCCGCGTTCTTAACCGTATGAACGATATTATCAACGGGGCCAGGGTAGAAGGCAACGTTCAACTGGATGGCATGCCTATCTATGATAAGAATGTCGATGTAGTGGAACTCAGGAAGCGGGTGGGTATGGTCTTTCAGAAGCCCAATCCTTTTCCCATGTCGGTGTTCGACAACGTAGCCTTTGGGCCGAGGCAGCACGGTAGGAACAGCCGGGGCGAACTCAGGGAGATTGTTGAAAAAAGCTTGCGTCAGGCGGCGCTATGGCATGAGGTGAACGACAAGCTGGACCAGTCCGCCCTTGCCCTGTCTGGCGGGCAGCAACAGCGACTATGCATCGCCCGGGTGCTGGCGGTTGAGCCTGAGGTCATTCTCATGGATGAGCCCTGTAGTGCTCTTGACCCGGTGGCGACTCTAAAAATAGAGGACTTGATGAGAAACCTGGCTAAGAACTACACTATTGTCATCGTCACCCATAACATGCAACAGGCAGGCAGGGTATCGGATATGGCAGCTTTTTTCCTGATGGCAGACGACCGTGCCGGTTTTCTCGTGGAGTATGGAGCTACATCTCAGATATTCACCAACCCCAGAGATAAGCGAACCGAGGACTACATCACCGGGCGGTTCGGATAAAGCGACAAGGAAGGTGACAATGATGGAAATAAGAGCAACCTTTCACAAAAAGCTGAGGGAAATTCAGGACGACGTTCTGGCTATGGGGAGCATGGTAGAGAAGGCTACCAGCCGTTCCATTGAGGCCCTGAAAAAAAGAGACCTGGATATGGCTCGCGAGATAATAAGCGATGATCTTAAGATAAACGGGAAGCGATTTGAGATCGAGGAAAAATGTATTGAGCTCATTGCTACGCAACAACCTATGGCCAGTGACCTGCGCGCCATTATCTGCGTGCTGAACATAGTCACCGAAATAGAACGCATTGGTGACCATGCCGGTGGCATAGCGAAGATCGTAATCATGATAGGGGATGAGCCGCCGCTTAAGCCGTTGATTGACGTGCCCCGTATGGCAGATAAGGCTAACGATATGCTGCATCGAAGCCTGGATGCCTTCATCAGTCGCGATGCTGACGCAGCCACGAGAATCGTTGCTGAAGACGATGAAGTAGATAATCTGTACGACCAGGTTTTCCGTGAGCTGCTCACGTTCATGGTAGAAGACCCCAGGACTATTACCCGTGCGACCCGCCTTATCTGGGTGGCCCATAACCTGGAGCGCAGTGCCGATAGAGTGACCAATATTTGTGAACGGGTAGTCTACATGGTGACCGGGAAAATGGAGGAGATTGGAGCCTCAAAATACTAGGCGCTTACCTCATTTCTGAGAGGTTCTGGCCAACAGGAACCGGACAAACCAAATCCGCGCTTAGCCTTGTATTCAGCACAACAATTCAGGGACACAATTGCGATGGACCGTAACCCGTTTGCCAACAAAGGTCAACGGAGATCGGCGGACACAAGGATTTTCCTGCAATGCCCTCCATCAGGTACGATATGAACCTTCACCTCGCCGCCTTATCACCCATACAATACCTGCCACCAGAACCAGCGCCAGCAAGCCCGCTATGGTTATCTTCTCGGCCAGGGTACTGCTGATGACCAGGGTGCTCACGGCAACAATGGGCACGAGCCCGATTCTCACTATTGGCTTCAGGTCGGGATGCTCGTCTATGAACTCGGCTATGGGGGGACTGGTACTGTAATAGAGGTCTACGAAGGCTTTGCCCATCGGGTTGGTCAGAAGGTATCTATCTCTGAACTGACGCAGAACCTGTATTTCCTCTGCCATTGGGGTGCCATAGGCCGCCGTGGCAATGAAGCACCTCGCACCCCCACTGAAATTGGCTCTGATCGAGTAGGAGCTCTCCATGGTAATGGTAGTCGAAGAAGCGTCGACGTCAGAGACCGCGTCCACATCGCCCGACCAGTTTGTGAACTGGTAGCCTTCGTCGGGCTCAGCCACAAGACTCACATCAGTGCCGACAGCATGGAGAGATGTGTCTTCGTCGGGGGAGATGATCGAGCCGCCAGTAGTGCTGGATAACGCCAATACTGCCATAGATTCAGGATACACCGGCTCAAAACTGGCGGTAATGGAGTAAGAGCTATTCATGGCTATCGTCGTATCGGCGGCAATAACATCGGCAATGGTGCTTACATCCCAGGTCCATTCCACAAACCGGTAATGCTGGTCGGGCTCAGCAACAAGATCAACGACGGTTTCATCGTTGTAGATGAACATGCCCTCTCCGGGTGTGACTACCGAACCGCCCGGGGTGCTGGATACGGTGAGGCTATACTGACCGTCGACAGGTTCGACAGCAATGCCAAGTTCCTCAATAATATGTCCTGCCTTGTTGATTGCCACCAGCGTATCGGAGCCAGCAAAAACGAGTCCCACAAACTCACCGTCTTTGTCTACCGCGGAGCCCGAATCGTCCGGTGCAGCAAAGGACCAGTTATCTTGTTCGACTAGAATCTGGTCCACGAAGTAAGCTGCCTGGCCACCATACACAACCCACAGAGAGGCATTGGTGTGAATCACCTTGCCGGTCGTTACTCCTGTCGCACTACCAGATTTTCGTAGGATGTCACCATTGGAGACCTCCACCCATCCTTCAATCCAATAATTGCCTCCTTCGCCGAATTGCTCGCCAGGAGACACACCAATGCCCTCATCAATACTCCCTACGGCGGCATCAGCGTAGTTCCGTGCCTGGGGTCCGAAGTCAATAGGTAGGTATGATTCGAGTTCCCCGACTCGATTGCGTAGCCTCCCTCCGTCAGCGCTTCCCGGCTGGATGATGGGTGTTCCTGTGTTGAGAAACTCATCGGTACGCGGTGCCATAGCTATGACATGGGCATTGGACAGCATCTTGTTGTCATAGGTGACCATGCCCAGGGTTGCGGCATAGTACAGGTCCGGAACGTAGGCTGACAGGCTTGTCCCGCCGACGAGTGGTCTAACCTCACATTGCCTATCCTGACTAACGGCGGTTGCAGGTTCTGCTAACTGTGTAGAAAGAGCCTGGATTCTACCGATAACTTCCGTCCGCACCGAGCAGCCTTCAAAAAAGCGTGGTACCGTTTCCTTCGCCTTTTCGTTTTCGACGAAGACGATAATTTGGCCCTCAGCTTCTGAATGGGCGATACCAACAACTCCAGCTCCGACCAGAGGCAGAAGTCCTTGTTCCAGGGCTTCTCTGGCCACAGCCACTGATTTTCCGCGACCGTGGTCTTCATTGGCTGAAACGGAAACAGAGTTGAGAAATAGTGTACCAACGAGGACCAGCACAGCCAAGAACAGAAGTCCCTTCATTTCCTTCATCTCTCCTCCTCGCTCACGACTGGCTTTCCTTCCATCTATGAGGTGTTTGCAAAACGTTTGCTATCGGTTCTAGAAGTGCCACAGCAAGCAATGCAAGCTTGCAGATCACGATCATGACCTATTTTCATCCCTGTCCTTCTAGGCTTAATGGGCTAGTACCTTCGTCATATATTCAGTCGCAAAAAAATGGAAAACCCCTCACTTTTCCTAGTACTTCGGGTATATTCTCTAGTCTGTCGGCCGAATAATGAACACAGCAAAACGTATTCGGCCTTTGCCGCACTGCGAAACCGGCACGGCCAACAAAAACCAGCGCCGGTGAGCCTACCGCCGCCATCTTCTCAGTCTGCGTAAGTTCGGCGCCTCCAGTCATGGTGGCGAGGTTGGGCAATTACCACGCCCGAGACGCCATAGCTCGCGGCCACACTATTGGGGTGAAGGCGATTGATCCATCCCCGAAATAAGCAGTGTGGTGTAACGAACGAGACCGCATGAGCCTAGATGATACGAAATTCCTATTACTGATGGGTGATTGACGGTAGAGAGGGCTACACCTATATTGAAT
>JBKHJJ010000119.1:0-3929 GCA_046538185.1 Dehalococcoidia bacterium | reverse complement strand
CATAGATATATTCCTTCTCCATACTCGCTGCCACCTGGGCGCCGATTGAATTCAGAAGATCAAAGTCTTCAACAGTATACGGTTTCTCGTCCCGCCTTTCACCTATTGCCAGAATGCCTACCAGTTCGTCCATGTTTACCAGCGGAACGAAGACCCGTACCCCCGCGAGTCGAATTGACTCTCGCTCCTCCTGCCAGATAGATTTGAATTCAGGATAGATGCTGATGTTCCTTGCCGGCAGCAGAACCTTTTCTTGCTGCAGCCACTCCACGATAGGGTTATCTGATCTTAGTCTCAACTCCCTTACAGGGTTATCCTGTACGGGAGGATAGGTAGATCGAGGAACAAAAGCTTTTTCTTGCGCTTCTGGCAGAAGCAGACAAGCTCTCTGGCAACCAATAGACTGAGAGAGCAGCGATACGAAATCACTGCCAAACTGCTCCATGCTGGAAACGTTTTGTATCGTGGTGATAAACTGGGACAGCAGTTTACGGTAATGATATCTCTCCCCGATGAATGCCTCTTCTATCTTCGTTCGCCAGGGAGCGCCCAATTTGTGAGCTAGTACAAGGATAGCTGGAACACCTAAGGCGATGGTTACGAGTAGAGAGGTGAGGCTAAGCTGAAAGCCAATGAATCGGTAAGCCAGCCAAAAGACGAGCAAGACTATACCAATGCCACTTCCGTAGAGAACTACGTTGACAACAGCCTGGCGGAATACGACCCGGATATCCAGTAGGCGGTACGTTAGAACAGCGTAAGTTAAGATACAGGCATTCAGAAAATTGCCGATATGGCCGACAGGATATCCCTCTGCAGAGAATTGGAAAGTAATGAAGCCAAAGACAGCCAAACAGGCGAGCCCTACAAACAAATAGATGATCTGGTTACGCTCCTCAACGTTGTCTGAGATCTTGAGCTTGTGTATCAGGTTATATATGTCCTTGGTGGTGAAGGCAAGAATTATGGCCGCAATTGCGATCACCCAGGGTCCATAATTAACGTGGATGTTATCGGCAGTAACAGTAATGTCCTGTGGAACATAGCCCAGTGCCAGCAGACCACTGAAGGTTGCGAGGATAATGTAGGCAAAAGGCTTTCTGGCCACATCTGTTTTGTAGAAAGACTGCAGGAAATAGCGGTATTGAATGATCATCCAGACGGCGAAAAAGAGGACAATCTGTACCAACAGTAACTTGTGCTGCATGAATAGACTGCTGCGAAAGAATATATCGGTCGCGCTCCAGAGGATGGCAGGAACGAGGAAAAGGAAGAAAAGCCTCTGCCGTGATTGCCACGGGCGGTTCATCAAGACAATGACCAGCAGCGGGATATAGGCGACAGTGGCAATCACGGGAGTCACAACATGAACGTTCATAATATCACCCTGTGTAACGCGTAGCCATTATTGACGCAAATAGGGGACCTGTCAAGAGGGACTATCGTAACCCCCCAGAAGTAGTGGGGGTCGTTAGTCGAGTACTCCACATTGGGAGATCACCGATGCCGGTCTTCAGGCTTGTCTAATGTGAGGCTACGACCTTATACCCCGCGCTTGGCCATCCTCGTTCGGGATTGTCGGCAAAAGCATTGCCGTGGTTCGAGTGCAAAAGGAGGGGGCAAGGCTGAGGCCTCGCCCCCTCATCCCTCATCCCTCGCCCCTTCCTTCATTAAGAGGAGCTTTCGTTCTTCTCTATACCACGCTGTGGGCATCAGGCGGTCGCACGTTCTGCCTCTGTTGCTGGCACAGCCTCCACCTCAACCTCGGGAACGCCGAGCAGTGAGAGGACCTTCTCCGAAGGGTTTATGTGTGGCGGCTTCAAGTGGCCCAGGGCAGCTCCCTCAGCCTGCCGCTGATTGATATAACGGGCAAAGGCACCTTGGGGAAGAAAGGTCACCTGCACAGGTTTCAGGCCGAGCACGGTCTCGGGGTCACCGTAGGCATCGTAGATGTTGTAATGATACACACTGTCCAGCTCTATGAGCTTCTCATATACCGCTGCCGCTACCGCCCGCTCGCTAGCAATGAAGTCGTTCTTTAATTCAAGGTAGAGATGCAAAACCGGTTTGCCGTTTACTACTTCTTTGCGCGCCGTCCAGTCGGAATAAGGAATACCCACCCCCTCAACTGCTTCCCAGATTATCCTTTCTGTTAAATGCCCAAAACCGGTGATGTCGACGAGGTCGTCGGCGCGGCTATGGAATACCATTTGTGGAATATTGATGTTGAGTCTTTCGTTCCGCAACGAGGTTATCTTTATCAGATCGCCAGGCCGATACCTGGTCATGATACCACCATGAAAATTCGTGATTACTATCTCATAGACCTTTCCGGCTTCCACCTCGTCCAGCAGGACAGTCTTGGGTTGATACGAATGCTCGAGTTGCCACTTGAACCATTCGCCTTCGGGGATGAACTCAAAGAAATTAAGGCTGGGGACGAAAGTCATGCCCTCGTAGTCCCAGGTCTGAGTGGCACACATTCCGCCTTCTGAACCGCCGTATGCCTCTAACGGGTAGCGCCCCCAGAGCTCGCTGACTCTCTTACCGAAAATAGCGCAATCTGCACCACCGCCGCCAATAAACTTGATAGACCACAAATCCTTGGGCAGCATAGGGCGGCCCGCCAACTTGCTCCTGATCAGTGCCTTACTTACACGGAGTAGGGCATTAGGGTGAGACAGCAAAGACGTAATCTTTATCTTTCCTGACTGCTGCTGGAGTTGCTCGCCCACGGCCACCAGGACAGAGGACAACCCGCCAAATCCGTCGAGCCCTTCATACAGAGCTTCCCTGAAGCCAGCCTGTATTTTCTCCCGAAAAGATGTTATTGCATCTCCGTTGGAAGGCAGCAAATCATAGTTGATCGCCCGCTGGGTCAACTGGACAGCCAGACCGCTTCCATATTCCGGAGGCCCGACCGTGTATAGAACCTTGAGATGTTCCTTGACCTTGGAAGTATCACCCCGCTCGTCGCAGGTAGTGAACAGGAAAACGCCGGTGGCCACCTTCTCATATTCGTCAAGAAATTCCTGGGAGGCCGGTATCCACTTGACGTCATATTCACCCGTGTGGCCTGAAGTGCGCACCCATCTGGCGGCCTTTGCCGGCAGCAAATCTTCCCGTTGTTCTCCCAGCTCGGGCAAGTAATCGCGATAGGTAGTCAAAGGTACCTGTTCGCGGAACTCTTCCACTGTGTCGGGCATAGCGCCACGCATCACCTTTCTGCCCAGCTCAGAATTCTTCAGCAGCTTGATTTGCTCCAGTAACAACCTCTTCTGGATAGCCATGAACTGGTCCAGGCTGAGATCGATGAAGCCGCAGCACATATCCCATAGCTCCCGTTTTTTGCCCTCGCGCAGCAAATCAATTGGCCTTGTCATGACTGCACCTCCGTTCCTGTAGTCGATGTGCGACAATACAGAACGTCATTACGCAGGAGACAGTATGACAACGGTGGGATAACCTGGGAAGAGATTATATTCTAGAAGATAGTTCTATTTGAAGCTGTGAACAATGTGGTCGCGGAGAGAATGCGGAGAGAAAACGGGTCAGGAACTCTTTTTTGTTGTATTAAATAAGGGGTGACCGCTTCTTGCTTCCAGGCACCCCTGTGCGACTATACAGCATCCAGTCCTCAAGCTCCGTTGCCGTTTTGGAACTCGAGTACTTCAATTATGCCGTCGATATTCTTGAGCAGGGCTCCCCCTTTTTTAGTCACCCGGTAGGTAACCGACGGGTTTCGTACTACTTGGCCATTTGCTCGCCGGATGAGTCCTTGCCTACCTTGACCTTATCAGGAAGTCCGGCTTCGATAATGCCCATGAAGACCTCCACTAATTTCGGGTCGAACTGAGAGCCGGCGCCGGTCCGTAGCTCCTTTAGCACCTTCTCACTGCATAAGGCAGGACGGTAAGGACGGGCAGAAC
>JBKHJJ010000118.1:0-3943 GCA_046538185.1 Dehalococcoidia bacterium | reverse complement strand
GTAGTAGGTCATGGGGGAGGAGGGTATGTACTGGAGCAATTTCCTTCACATATATCAACCACCGACCCAAACCGAGGAAATAGTCCGCAAGGTCACCGAGGAGAGCTATCGGACGCTGGTGCGGGTCTTGAAGGAGGCACCTGACGGTAAGATCACCCTCAATATAAATGCTGTCCTTACCGAGCAGCTCGCCAGATACGGGCTTGACGATGTGATCGGGGGTCTTCGTGGCCTGGCCGAGCGGGGACAGATCGAGTTCACCGGGAGCGCCATGTATCATCCCATCCTGCCTCTCATTCCCAGGGACGAAATGATCAGACAGATCAAGCTCAATAGTGACGTTAATCAATATTATTTTGGCGAAGTGTACAAGCCTGCCGGCTTCTTCCCCCCGGAGATGTGTTACAGTTACGAAGTTGCTGAAATCGTAGCGGAGCTCGGCTTTCGCTGGATAATCGTAGACGAGCTATCCTTCAATGGAAAGATGGGTTCCGTGAAATACGACCGACTTTACGAAGTGGAGAATCTGGGAGGTTTTCTGGTGTTCTTCAAGGAGCGCCCCTTCAGCGCGGGCATTACGTATGGAGCCTATCCATCGGCAGAACCTTTCCTGGCAGCTTTAGAAGGCAGACTAAACGGACACAACTACCTGTTGACAGGAACTGATGGTGAAATCTACGGGCACCACCGCCCGGGGCAGGAAAAGTTGCTCTCCGAGGTATTTGCCCGGGGACTCCCCGAGACTTGCACTGTATCAGAGCTAGTCGAACACTTCAAGCAGGTGGACGCGGTGAATCCACTTCCTTGTTCCTGGAGCACCTGGGAGGATGAAATGGCACAGGGCATACCCTATCCTCAGTGGCAGTATCCAGGGCATGAACTGCATGACCTGCAATGGCAACTCACCAGGCTTGTGCTGCGTATCGTCAAGGGAGCGGACACCAAGTCGCCTGGATTTCCGCGGGCACGCAGACTTCTGGATGAAGGGCTGCATAGCTGTCAGTACTGGTGGGCCAGTTGCCGGCCCTGGTGGAGTGTAGAGATGATTGAGTGGGGCGCTGAGAAACTGTACCAGGCTGTTGAATTACTCGGGGACGCCATACACCGAAAACACAAAGACGAAGCTCGCAACCTATTTCAAGCAGTGGTGGACGAGGCGCGAGGATGGCAGGAATCGGGCGAAGCCCAGCGTCGCAAACAGAAATACAGGAAGGAGCACCCTGAGGTTTCCACGGAACTCACGTTTGGTGGATGAAGGCCCGGATACTATGAAACGCGCTCACGTCATCCTTGCCTTTCATGCCCACGAGCCGTTGTGGGACCTGCCCAATGAACTTATCGCCCTCGTGGATGACCCTGAAATACGCGATGCCATTCGCGGAGAGAACTATGTTCTGAAGAGGGCTGGACAGGAACGTGACATATACGCCCATTTAGTACAGACTGCGGAGGTGCTGGGTGCCCCGGTAACACTGGATATCACCAACGAGCTTCTGGTCCAATTAGCCTGGTACATTCCGGAGACATTTCAGAGCCTGGCAGCAGCTTACAAGAACGGCGTGATATATCCGTTGTACACGCATGCTCACCATACTCACACTGCCCTGCTCACCCCCGATGAGATTGCTGACGAACTCCGTCTGAATTTAGAACTGCTGCACAAGGTGATGGGCATCCCTGAGCCCAGGCACCGCGGTGCCTTTCCCACGGAAGGCTCGGTGGATACGGCAAAGCTAGCTGCCTACAAGGACAGTGGGATGGAGTACATCGTCTTTCCTCAGTTGGGTAACCGCAAGATACATTTCGCCGTGGATGGCAAAGGCGATATTCAACACCGTTGCTTCATAGTGGGGCCAGATATGCTGGCCCTCCCTCGACATTTTTCAGTATCCCAGCACATCTGGCGGCCTATAACCCGTTATGACCCCAAAGGTGTGAAGAACCAGGGCTATATTCTGGGCAGGTACTGGGTCTTTGCTGAGGAGTATCGCGATAAGTCCTATGTTCCCTTCCCCATATCGTGGGAGGAGGCGGTAGCTGAATATAGTGCGGTACTGGAAGCCGCGCTGCGGGAAGTGCCTGACCGGGGGCTGATCCTCTATGTCCAGGATCTGGAGCTTATGGACTTCGGAGATATCGCGCTTCTGATAATGGAGCAAGCCTGGAAAAATGTGATCGGTAAGAAGATCGCCGACGTGTCTTTCGTAACTCCTGATGATTATCTGGAGAGCCTAGGTGATGTGACGGAACTGCCCCGCGTCCGCTTCAACCAAATCTCGTGGGCCCCTGAGATACGCCTGGTCCTTCGCCACGACGGACACTATACGCCCCGTAGCTCTGGAGAGTTCAGGGGCGTAGACATAGAAGAAACAGTCTTCAAGCCGCTGCCGTTTGTCCTGTGGGAACCCGGTCGTTTCCTGATAAGTATCTATGGGGCAATTCTGGACGCCTTTGGTATGCCCAGGCGGCTGGCTGTGGACGCAGGCTCCCTCCATGATACCAGATATGCGATTCCCCGTTTTGATTTCAAAGAACAGGTGGGCTTGCACTACCGGCTGATGAAGCGCGCCTGCAACTGGGGCTGGAGGCCGGAAGAAGGACGGCAGAAGCGTCCCTTCTTGCACGGCTATCGCCTTTCAGAGCTTCTTGTGGGTACTGCCACCGAGGACATTGCTTTTGCTGCTACCAGGTACGTGCATCCTGGCGATGCCACTTACATGGGGGCGGAACGCATCCTGGAATCCCTTCTTGGCACCAGGTTTGACTATCTGAGAACCGGAATAGAAAAGGGCGGTCTTGCCGGTGAGAACAAGGAAGCTGCCTTGCTCGAGCTTGAGCGGGGGCAGAGCCATCGCGTGATTGCCATCGAATTCATTCGCCGCGCAGCGGAGGCCAGTCGCTCCATCGAATCATCAGCTACCCCCGATGGAAAAGGGGAAGCGTTGAACCACCTTATTCGCGAACTGAAAGGATATTGCAGGGAAGTCTTTTTAGCCACCGACCACGTACAGCGTGCCTGGGGTTGTATCAATGACATAGAGTCTATGATTTTGATCATGTACCAGCACCTGTATGAAATCTACCCCCCAAAGTTCCCCTTGATGCTCAGAGAGTTGTTGCCCCAGGAGTGGGAGGCGAGGCAGCACCCCAAGTTGTTATAGATTACTAATCCGTGCTCCCTGTTTGGAGTTTCGATTCGGTTTCCGCAGTAAGAAGAGGAGTGGACGTCAACAGTGGGCCCAATCGTCCCGGGCTACTCTGAATGTATGAAATGCACGGCGCGGGGAGCGGTCGTGGCGAAGGGCAGAGGGTCAAGGAGTTGTCTCCTCGACCCTCTCTTTTTGCCTGTGCTCTGACCGATGCCTCGTCAATCTGAATCAAGGCAATATTTGATTACTAAGGGGGTGGGGTAATGTAGTCGTATATTATTTGTAGCATACTGCTATTGCTGCTACAATCATTTGTCGGGTCTACGTCCCCCTCTACGTAAATACAACCCCAAGTAGTAATCAGGTCTTCCATTCCCCAGGCTCCTGCACGCACAGAGTCTGTGTCAAATAGGATATCGTCCGGACCGCTACCCCTGTAACCGAACCAGTTGATATTCGTTCGGTAGGTAGTGCCCTTACGTATCCGGAAGCTTACGTGCACATCAAAGGTGACCGGCTCGCACTTAGGGACCTCGAAAGAAGTGCAGAAGGGGTAGATTACGCCATTCACGCTGGCCTCGTGGGTTAGATCCTCTGCGGGGGGCACCGTGGAAACCGACCCTGGCGCGTTAGCAACATGCCATGTCTGATACTCTGCTTCTCCTTTGAAATGTTTCACGACTTGGAATGTCGCGTTTACCGTGACCCATTCAGATGAATTCCCCGCTACATAGACATCGTACTCGGTGTCTATGGTTGTAGGTGGATACACCGTGTATGAGCCGGGTGTAACC
>JBKHJJ010000012.1:0-18290 GCA_046538185.1 Dehalococcoidia bacterium | reverse complement strand
GTAATGTACCTACGTCACTGCATGCTGAATACTATGCTCAGATAATATCCAACACAGCGGTAATGCGGCGACTAATCATTGCTGCCGGGCAGATTGAAGCGCTTGGCTACGAAGCCAGCCCGAATATCGAAGCTAGCCTAAACAAAGCTGAAGATATCCTCTTTCAAGTGCGGATGAGGCGGGATCTCCGGGATTTCGTTCCGATTCGTGACGCCTTGGGCCAGTACTTCGAGGAGGCTGGATCACCTGCTGCACTTCAGGGAGGAGAAATCCCTCATATTCTGACGGGTTTTGCGGCCCTGGACAATTTCCTGGGAGGGTTACAGAGGTCTGACCTGATTGTTCTGGCGGCCAGGCCCAGCCTGGGCAAAACAAGCCTGGCTCTGAATATTGCCAGAAATGCTGCTGTTGACCAGAAGGCTTGCGTTGCTTTGTGCAGTTTGGAGATGTCCCGGGAGGCGGTGGTGCAGAGGCTACTGGCCAGTGAGTCCGGAGTGGAGTCTAGAAAAGTCCGTCTTGGGCGCTTTGGCGAGCAGGATGAACTGAAAATCATGGAAGCCAGCGGAGTTTTGTCCGAGGCGCCGATCTATGTCGACGATTCACCTCAACTTCGCGTTCTGGACATAAGGAGCAAAGTGCGGCGTCTTCATTTTGAGCGCAACATTGATCTGATTATCGTCGACTACTTACAACTGATACAAGGCGATGGCAAGAACGAAACCCGGGTTCAGGAGATTAGCAAGATAACCCGTGCCTTGAAAACCCTGGCCAGGGAGCTGAATGTACCGGTGCTGGCAGTATCCCAGCTCAGTCGTGCCGTGGAATGGCGTGCCTCTCACATACCTCAGCTTGCTGACCTGCGGGAAAGCGGCAGTATTGAGCAAGATGCTGACGTGGTCCTTTTTATCTATCGAGATGACATGTATTTTTCTGTGGAGGAATGGAGCAAGGTGCATGATATTGAAAAGGAGCCTTATCCCCGCGGCATCGCGGATGTAATAGTAGCCAAACACCGCAATGGCCCTCTAGGACAACTGAAGCTACGCTTTGCGGGCAAGATCGCCAAGTTTGCAAATCTGGAGGCCGAAACGATCCCGGCTTCATAAGGGCGAAGAAATGCCAGATCGGCAGTTATCAGATTCTCAGAGCAAAACAGATTTTATCTCTTTGCCGGGCTCTTTCTTTACCGAGACAATGAGTGAAATTCAAGACCTGGCTGAACTCAAGACGGTGTTGTATGTAGCTTATCTGATCCTGCGAAAGCAACAGCCTTCCCTGATGTCCCGTCATTCTGAAGATGAGATGAGGCCGAAGCGTCTTTCTCAGGCTATAGTTAGCCGCGCATCTTCTGAAGCTCAGGGCATGCCTGATTCTGTCACTTTCAGGGAGTTGTTATCCCACGATCCCATGGCTGCGATGGGGGATGAATCGCTCCGCCGAGCCTTGGACTCGGCTGTCGAGCATGGCGCTCTCCTCCGCTCGACTTCGGATGTGAACGGAGTGCGGGAGGATCTGTATTTTCTGACCCCCCCGATGTATGAGGGCCGTCAATCGGCGGGTGTCCGTATTTTCTCATTGTACGAACAGAATATCGGCATGATAACACCCATGATCGCTGAAGAACTCCAGGAAGCAGAGAGACTTTATCCACCGCGGTGGATTGAAGAAGCCTTCAGGGAAGCAGTTGTGCTCAACAAACGCAGCTGGAAATATATAGCTCGCATCCTTGAAAGATGGGCTAGCGAAGGCAAGGACAGTGGAGAGCATAAAGGAAACGTTGAAAAGGGTGGTCCAGACAAATACATCAAGGGCAAGTACGGACACCTCGTCAAAAGGTGAGGCTGCCGGCCCCTCGACGGGAGAAGGCGGAGGTGAGAACTGCTCTATCTGCAAAGGGGCTGGCTTCGTTCATCCTGTTCTGGATTCGGGGCAGGTCGATTTCAGCCGAGTTGTACCCTGTCGTTGCAGCAAGGGAGAACTGAGAAAGAAGAAGGCGGAGTATCTTGAGAAGTACAGCAATCTGGGCTCTCTGTCGCAGTTGACCTTTGACAATCTGTCCCGTGAGGGAAGAGCGGGGGATGCCGTGTCCCGGGAGCGCTTTGGCCAGATTTGCCAGGCTGCCAGAGCATTTGCTGACAATCCCAGGGGCTGGCTGGTATTATCGGGCCCTGGTGGTTCCGGCAAAACACATCTGGCTTGTGCCGTGGCCAATCACCGTCTCAGCTTGGGAGAACCTGTGTTTTACATCGGTGCCGCCGACCTTCTGGATCATCTCCGCTCGGCTTTCGGTCCCACAAGTGACACCACTTACGACGAGCTATTCGAGCAGGTAAAGAATGTGCCTCTATTGGTGCTGGACGATCTTTCTCTGGGAAGTGCCACCACCTGGGCCAGGGAAAAGCTGGAGCAACTCCTGAATCACCGTTTCAATACCAGGTTGGCTACTGTGATCACTACTGATATACCGCTGGAGAAGATGAGTGAACGATTGCGCGGCCAGCTCGCCGATGATGAATTCTGCCGGGCATGGACGATTGAACAGAAATCACCTTTGGAATACCGGGGCGGCTTGAAACTAGAGCTGTTGCGAAAGATGACTTTTGATAACTTTGACCGTAAGAGACTGGAACTTCCCGCAGAACAACGTCAAAACCTGCGTCAGGCTTTCAATTTAGCGGAAGGATTCGCGCGGTCACCGGAGGGCTGGCTAATATTTCAAGGTGTTAACGGCTGTGGTAAGACGCATCTGGCGGCGGCCATCGCCAATTACCGCCTGTCGCAAGGAGAGCCGGTTTTCTTCGTAGTTGTACCCGATCTGCTTGACCATTTACGCTCTACGTTCAGTCCCGATAGCAGGATATCTTACGACGAGTTCTCGGAGAAGATAAAAGAGATTCCCCTGCTGATACTAGACGACTTTGGGGAGCAATCGGCTACGTCTTGGGCCCAGGAGAAGTTGTACCAATTGATAAACTACCGTTACAATGCCAGGCTGCCCATGGTGGTTACGACGTGTCTCTCCCTAGACGAAATTGAAACGCGGATCAGTTCGCGGATGGTGGATCCCAGGATAAGTCTGGTGTTCAATATCACCGCTCCTGATTATCGCGGCAATGTGAAACCCTTCCGGCAAGCAAGGCGCTACTGAGTTGAGTAGAAGGGGTTGCCCCGTGACAAGGGTTATTGATTTGTCATGGCTGAGCCTGTGTCTCCCGTCCCCATGACAAGCGCAGTAGATGCACGGCAGCTACTGCTATCCAGACTATGGCATTTGCCACTATGATTCGCTCATATAAACCGAACCAGCCTGTCTGGTCGGCAAGAAGTGCCCCCAGTATCAGAGCCAGAGCCAGGATACCGGCGACGAGCGTATAGACGAAGAGGTTTCTCCAATCAGGGTCGCTCTTGAGGCTGGGTGCCAGAGATAGAATAGCGAGAGGAAACAACAGACCAAGCCCGTAAGATGATACCGTGTGTATTATTCCTTCGGTAGTGCGCGGGCCATCGGCGAGGTCCATCCGGAAAGCACCAATCAGCAGCAATACGAAACCGCACAAGGCCAGAAGGACCATGCCCGCGTGGAAGCCCCGCGCTCTACGAATGTCAAGAAAGAGCCCAATCACAAGAATTACCTCCAGCAGGCCCATGGCCAGAAAACCAATCGATTGCAGCCAGCCTATGGGAGTCAAAGCCAGACTGCTGATTGAGTCCCTGACTATACTGTAGCCTGGTGTATTAAGAGACGCCGCCAGGTCCCCGACGACAACCACGACGGGCCCCACGATGCCGGCAATAGCCGGGACGCTGCTGATATTCAGACGTTTAACCACGAACCTCAGTCCTGCTGCTCGCAGTGGAATTCCAGCTAGCCGTTTTTTGCCTGTACCAGGTGATTCCTGTGATAAGCGGTTCCATGCATAATATCTGTTCCCGGTATCGGGGTCAAACTTACTCAGGTACATTGTGTTCGGTCATCACCCCCTTCTCACGCTTAAGCTAATCACCTATAATGTTGGCCAGGCGAATCGCACAGCTGCGCTAATTGAAAACCGAGATGATGAACCTAACCCAGGGTCATTCGCCGAACAGCTTAGATTGAGGAGTCGCGAGATGAAAGTCATAGGCATAGTTGGGAGTCCCAGAAAGAACGGCAACACAGAATTACTAACCAGGCATACTCTTAAGGCAATTTCTGAAGAAGGGCTTGATACTGAGCTTATTCGCTTAGCTGGCTTGGAAATAAGACCTTGCACCGCCTGTATGGAATGCAAGGAGCAGGAGATTTGCTCTATTCAGGATGACTTGTTTCCGATATACATCAGAATGAAGGAAGCCGATGGCATAATCCTGGCCTCCCCGGTGTATTATGGCTCCGCTACGGCGCTGATTAAGGCCCTGATGGAGCGTGTTGCCTACATCGCACGCTGGAATGGTGAGCCCTTCCATCATAAGGTTGGCGGGCCATTGGCAGTGGCGCGACGGGCCGGCAAGAACTTCACAATCGCCCAGCTTACCCAGTGGTTTCAAATTCTGGGGTTCTTTGTTCCCGGTTCCACGTACTGGAATGTTGCTATTGCACGGAAGGAAGGCGAAGTGATACAGGATGAGGAAGGGCTGGAGACGGCCTGGAACTTCGGCAAGAATATGGCCTTTCTAATCAAGAGGTTGAATGAATAGTTGGGCGAGCCTGCCACCTCGTGGAGCTTTCATCATACTCGATCAAGGCTTCACACTATCTTCCACCTAGTCAGCTTCCATCTTTGAGAAGAAGTAAGAACCTAATGTCGCTAAACCTAGACACAGAAGAATAAGAACAGTGAAATCGAGCCAAAGTGGAAAGGCGGAAACCCCAATAAGAGTCCCCCTCAACCCATCCACTCCGTAGGTCAAAGGGTCGATGTACATTATGTATCTTAGCCAGGATGGCATAGCCTGGATGGGGAACAAGGCGCCCGAGAGGAAGAATATAGGAAACACTATTAAGTTCATTATAGCCATGAAGCCTTCCAGGTTACCCAGCTTGGTGGCGATGATCAATCCAAGTCCGGTGAAGGTGGCACAGGTGAGAATCATGACTAGTATGGCCAGAAAAAAACCTGATACACTGGCCAATTCGACTCCCATGGCTACAGCTATTCCGACTATGACGAGGGCTTGAATTGTGGCTGTGGTCATACCACCGAGGCTTCTGCCTAGTATGACGGAAAACCGGCTAACAGGGGCCACCAGGACCTCTTTCAAGAAGCCGAATTCTTTGTCCCAGATAACCGATGCGCCGGACATGGTACCAGCGAATAGCAAAGTCATGCCCACTATTCCAGGAGCGAGAAAGTCGAGATAACCCGTGCCTTCTAGTCCCGGTATTTGTCTGGCGGGCATGAAGCTCATGGGCAATCCCAGGAAGGCAAGAAAGAAGAGAGGCATCAATAGTGAACCAACTACCCTTGCCTTTACTCTTAAAAACCTTTTCATCTCCCGCAGCCACATGGTGTAGATCGGCAGCGGATCTATGATTCGGCGGACCTCAATCACTCGCATGCTATCTCCTAACTCCAGTCCTTCTCATCCAGGCTTTCCATATGTCCTTCACACTTCCTTCCTCCTCCCTTATGGTCTTCCCCGTATAGTGCAAGAAGGTATCCTCGAGACTTGGCTTATGCAGCTTGATGGATGTTATAACAAGTCCACGATTGTCGGCAAAATCAATAAGCTCAGGTATCCTTTCTTCCCCGCCATCAATACTTAGCTCCAACGAGCCATCACGTGTGTGAATCTTCTTTATCCAGCTCAACTGCTTTAGTGAATCAACTAGGCTGCCACTGCTATCCCGGTCTATTTGCAGTGAAATCAGGTTCAGGCCCATCACCTGCTTAAGCTTCTCAGGCGTACCTATCGCTGCGATCTTGCCTTCATCTATGATAGCCACCCGGTTGCAGAGGTAGTCCGCCTCTTCCATATAGTGGGTGGTGAGGATTATGGTTATACCCTCCCTCTCATTTAGTAAGTGGACATAATCCCACAGGTTTCTTCTCGCCTGAGCATCCAGTCCCAGGGTTGGTTCGTCCAGGAACAAGACGCTGGGACGATTCAGGAAGCCCCGGGCAACCTCAAACCTGCGCTGCGTACCGCCGGAGCATTCGCTGATCCTCACATTCTCATTCCCCGTCAAATCCATCAGGTCTAGCGCCTCTGCGACTCTCTCTTGCCTGGTCTTTCCATCCATATGGTACATCCGGGCATGGAAATCCAGGTTTTCCTTACCGGTCAAGAATGTGTCGATGGCTCTATCTTGAAACACAATTCCTATGCACTGCCTGACCTCATCTCTTTGCCGTACGATGTCATATCCGCAAACCCGGGCCGAGCCCGAAGTGGGGTTTAGTATAGTACAGAGCATCTTTACGGCAGTCGTCTTTCCTGCTCCGTTGGGACCCAGGAAACCGAATATCTCTCCCGCCCCGACGTTCAACGTAATATGGTCCACAGCTATCAGATCGTCGAATTCTTTGGTTAGATTCTCAATCGCTATTACGCTGTTCATAGTCCCCATCCCGTGAGTCTTTACCGATATAGTGTAGGAAAACATCTTCCAGGCTAGGCTTATGTTCGCCAATCGCGGAAATAACGAACCCGTGCTTACGTGCCAGCCTCACTACCTCTGGTATCTTCATCCCTTGCTTTCCCACGGTCAGCTGTAGTTGAGTATCGTGCTGATGAACACTAGTGACCCAGACCATCCCGTCCAGCAGACTGGCAAACTCATTGGCGAGAACAACCTGGGGGAACTTGATAGAGAGCACGCTGTTGCCCAACGACTCCGTTAATGCTTTCGGGGTATCGAGCACGGCAATCCTCCCGTGCTCTAAGATAGCCACTCTATCGCATAGGTACTCTGCTTCCTCCACATAATGAGTATTCAGCAATATGGTGGTCCCTGATTCTCTGTTCAACCCCTTAGCATAATCCCACAATAACCTTCTCGTCTGTACATCCAGACCCAAAGTTGGCTCATCCAGGAAAAGCACCTTGGGAGCACTTAGCATTCCCCTGGCTATCTCCAATCTGCGCTGCATGCCGCCGGAGTAGTATTTTACCAGTGTATTCTGCCTGTCCCTCAACTCTACGAGGTCTAGGGCTTGCGATATCCGCTCATCTCTCACTTCTTGAGGAAGATGATACAATCTGGCATGGAAGTCCAGATTCTCTCTGGCCGTTAGATTGATATCCAGGCTTAGCTCTTGAAAGACTATGCCTATTGATTCCCTGACCTTGTCGCGCTCTTTGATGATATCATAGCCGCATACGGCGGCTGTCCCGGAGCTGGGGTTTAGCGCCGTGGCCAGCATCATAGTTGTGCTCGTCTTACCAGCTCCGTTGGCGCCGAGAAAACCAAAGACCTCCCCCTCTTCGACTTCAAAACAAATGTGGTCCACCGCAACAAGATGTCCAAACAGCTTGGTTAGGTTGTCAGCTACGATTGCCTTCATTCTCCATGTATGCTACCGTGACAGGTCTTGTCCGAGACGAAATGCATCGTCGAGAGCCGTAGGATGCTCCTGAATCTGGCCTTTGTTATCGACTCCCCTGACCAATAAGTCGCCCCAATATTTCACGCCGATGGCATCAAAGAAATACTTCACCGTGAGCACTGCGCCCTCAAACAGTCTCTTGCCCTTAGTGGCCCCAACGGAAATAAACGCGCCTCTACGTACCCGGGGGTCGTCCTTGCCCTTGTTGAGCACATGTCTCCTTACCCAGAGGGCCTGGCATCTATCTATTACTGCCTTCGTCTGGCTGGAAACGCCGTAGAAGAATATGGGTGAAGCAAGAACAACGTGGTCCGCTTCCGCAAGCTTCTCATAAAGCAGTTGCATATCATCCTTGATGGCACAGTTGCCATCCTTGAGACATGCATAGATTTCCAGACAGGGTGAGATTTTGAGGTTTGAGACCGGTACCTTTTCAATCTCGGCCCCTGCTTCTGCGGCACCCTCCAGCGTTCTGTCAAGAAGGATCTCGGTATTGCTTCTCCTTCTTGGGCTTCCCATAATTCCTAGCACTTTCATAATCGGCCTCCTCGTGATGTTCCCAGTAGTTGGGCCTCAATCCTTCGGGCTGATGCTTCAGGCCAAAGCTTTGAATAGTTTATAGCTCCGACTGAGAGTGATCGACGGTCGGAAATTCCTTCCACCCTGTCTGCTTCGTACCGGTCACAGATGTTGCTCATTCCATCGTTCTTGATCCTATCGTACATTCGACGAACGCACTCATGACATGAAATTCTCTCCTTTTTCATGTCGTCTCCTCCTTCTGCTTGGACCTGATTATCAATTTACGGAGTCTATTGTGCAGTGCGCCGGTTCGCTGCCTCATGAGGCCATGCTCAATAGGCCACGGTGAATCGTTCGCGGATGTGTTGTGGAGACTCTAGTTCGTCGAGCATGGCAACGGCGTAGTCCTGAGTGGAGATTCTACTCTCGCCTTGTTTGTTCTTAAGAAGCTGGTCTTTCCCGACCCGATAATGTCCCCTCCGCTCGCTGGGGGCGATAGAAGCCGGCGGACTCAAGAATGTCCACTCAAGTTCCTGCTCTTTCTTCAGCATTTGGAGCGTTTCGGCGGTTGCCAGCACCCCGCCTTTCACATCCTCTGGGAAAGTCACCGTATCCATAAGTTGAACACCGGGGGACACTTCCAGAGTCCCGGCCCCGCCAACAACCAGCAGTCTCTTGACTCCAGATTTCTTGGCCCCATCGATAATTGCCTTTGCGCCCTTGATTTGTTCATTGTATATATCCGGACTGCTCCAGCCAGGGTTGTACGCACTTATGATTGCATCATGGCCCTTCACGAGTTCGTCAACCCTGTCCCTAAGTATGTCCGCCTTTAGAACGGTAAGATGCGGGTTCCGCACGGTCACCTTCTCAGGATGGCGCACAATGGCCGTTACCTGGTGGCCTCGTGCTAGGGCTTCATCGCGAATGAATGACCCGATCTGGCCGCTTGCTCCGATGACTACTATTCTCATAAATCGAACCTGTTGCTCTTTTTGGAGTTGTCTTTTACCTCTCGCCTATGCCAATTCCCACTGGCGTTGGTCTCCTCGCGCTGGACCTGCTGGCAGGTATTATACAACATTTGGATTCACTGCTCCGTTGGGGATGAGTCTCTAACTGAGCTAGTTGGCCGCCATAATAGGACCCTGGAGGTCTGGCCGGTAGTTCAAAGCGTAAGCGCAGCCGGACAAATTTCTGACAGGCAAAAATACCTCCTTTGGTGCTATTAGCGCAACTGCTATAATCTAACTGATGCCGCGGAAGTTTGCCCATCTTCACGTCCACACGGAATACAGCCTGCTCGATGGCATGTGTCGCATCCCCCACCTTATCGCCCGGACTAAAGAGTTAGGCATGGATAGCTTGGCAATCACTGATCATGGTGCCATGTATGGCGTCATCGATTTCTACACGGCAGCTAAGGAAGCAGGCATAAAGCCCATCATTGGCTGCGAAGTGTATGTAGCGGAGACCGACCGTCGTAGTCGGGAGCCGGGCCGCAAAAGCCCCTATCACCTTACTTTGCTGGCCAAGAATGAGGAGGGCTATCGCAACTTGCTTAAATTGGTTACCAAAAGCCACCTCGAAGGATTCTACTATAAGCCACGCGTAGATAAAGAACTCTTGAAGCTTCATCATGACGGACTTATCGCGCTTTCCGGATGTGCTCACGGGGAGCTGGCTCGCCTTATCCTCGAGGGACGGAGCGATGACGTTGCCAGAACGGCTTTATGGTACAAGGAGATCTTTGAGGATTACTATCTGGAGATTCAAAGACACCCTATTCCTGAACTGGAGCAAATAAATCAAGAGCTCATTTCCCTATCCACTAAACTGGATATACCGCCGGTGGCTACGTTCGATGTGCATTACGTCGATAAGAAAGACGCCCCTGCCCATGAGCTTCTTTTGTGTATACAGACCAATGCCTCTGTGTACGATGAAAAAAGGCTGAAGATGGCCGGCGATTTCTTCTACCTGAGGAGCCCCGAAGAGGTGGAAGAACTATTTGCTGACTTACCTGAGGCAATAGAGAACACCCAAAGTGTCGCCGACATGTGTCACTTGGAGCTGGATTTCACCAAACTGCGTCTGCCACAGGTGGACGTTCCCGGGAAGAAGACATCTGATGATTTCCTGACCGAGATTTGTTGGCAGGGCTTGGAGAAACGTTACCCGGCCGGGTCTCGCCGGGAAGAGGCTAAGGCACAGCTCAGCCACGAGCTCGACGTCATCCAGAAAACAAAGTTTGCCCCTTACTTCCTGGTTGTCTGGGACATAGTCAGCTTCACCAGAAAACGGGGCATCTATTTTGGCGTTCGGGGAAGTGCCGCTGCGAGCGTGGCCCTGTACTGTCTGGAGATCACAGATATAGAGCCCTTGAGCCATGGCCTGGTTTTTGAGCGGTTCCTCAATGTCGAGCGCCGTGAGCTGCCCGATATTGACCTTGATTTTCAGGATGATCGTCGCGATGAGGTCCTCACATACGTCAACGGGAAATATGGCTCCGACCATGTAGCCCAGATTATCACCTTCGGCACCCTGGGAGCCAGAGCGGCGATACGGGATACCGGAAGGGCTTTGGGCATGCCTTACGCTCAGGTTGACCTGGTGGCGCGACTTATTCCTATGGAGCTGACCATAACCCTGGATAGAGCTTTGGAACAGAGTAGGGAGCTCTATGACATTTATCACCGGGACGAAGCAATACGTAACCTCATCGACTCGGCCAGAAAGCTGGAGGGCATGGTCAGGCACGTTAGCACTCATGCCGCCGGGGTAGTAATCGCCCACGAGCCCCTGATCGAATATGTGCCGCTACAGCCGTTGGGAAGGGGCGAAGCCCGACAAGTTGGGATCATGACTCAGTTCCACATGTGGAACATTGCCCGTTTGGGACTGCTGAAAATGGACTTTCTTGGGTTGTCCAATTTAACCATTCTGGCCAAAGTCAAAGAAATCATTGCCCAGAATCGGGGAATCTCTTTGGACCTGCAGGACATTCCCATGGACGATGCCAGGACTTTTGAGTTGCTGGCCTCAGGAGAAACCAGAGGCATCTTTCAATTGGAAGGGGTGGGGATGCGTCGCTATATCAAGGAACTTAGACCCAGTAGCTTCAGCGATATCGCGGCTATGGTGGCGCTCTATCGTCCCGGTCCCATGGAGCAACTTCCCACTTTCATTAGGGCGAAGCAGGGTGCCATCCCTGTTCATTATCCCCATCCCATTCTGAAAGAAGTTCTGGAGGAAACCTACGGAGTTATCGTCTATCAGGAGCAGGTAATATTCATCGCCCAGGCTCTAGCTGGCTATACCCTGGGCCAGGCCGACATCTTTCGCAAAGCAATGGGTAAGAAGATCCCCGCGGTGATGCAGAAGGAGGAGCGCAATTTCATCGCTGGCGCACAGAAGAGGGGTATATCGGCGCAACTGGCTAAGGAGGTATTCTCCCTGATCGAGCCTTTCGCCGGTTACGCTTTTAACAAAGCCCACAGCGTCAGTTATGCCCTGATTGCCTACCGCACGGCCTACCTTAAGGCAAATTATCCCACTGAGTATATGGCTGCCTTACTAGATACCTATTCAGACAATATGGAAAAGGTTCGTTCGGCGATCGCTGAATGTCGCCGACTCGGCATCAAAGTGCTACCACCGGACATAAACAAGAGTCGGGCCAACTTCACCATTGAGAAGCAAGATGATAAGGACACGGCCATTCGCTTCGGCCTGGCTTCTATCAAAAATGTCGGCTCCTCCCCGATAGAGCATGTGCTTTCCGGCCGGGATTCAGGGGGCGATTTCAAGTCCATAGAGGATTTCTGCTACCGAATCGACCTTCATAACATCAACAAGAAAGTACTGGAAAGCCTGATCAAAGTCGGTGCCTTTGATTCCCTGGGCAGCCGCAAGACACTACTGGAGTCCATGAACAGGAATATCTCTATGGCTCAAATGAAACGAAGAGCAAAGGAATCGGGACAGGTGAGCATGTTTGATTCCTGGAGTCCGGAGTCCGCTACCACACATGTCGATTATGGACAGGCGAAGGAAGAAGTATCAATAAAGCAGAAGCTTATCTGGGAAAGAGAGCTGTTGGGCGTCTATTTTTCCCGCCCACTTGATTCGCTCGCTGGAGAGTCGGTTTCGTCAGGGGCCGTTTCCTGCGGTGAGATCAATGCAGAGATGGCCGGCGAAACGGTGACGGTTTCCGGGATAGTGGTCTCGGTGCGGCAAGCTTATACGCGTGATAAACGCACATTTGCGGTCGCCTCGATCGAAGACCTGGACGGCACTATCGAGGTAATCGCCTGGCCAAGGCTCTACGAGAGCACTCAGGGGATCTGGCAGGAGGGCAACGTGGTTACAGCCCAGGGTATAGTGAAAATCAGGGATGGGGAAGCACAACTGAACTGTCAAGACGCGACGCTTCTGCCGGCACGACAAGAAGTACTGAAGGAGCCCATGCCTCAGCATGTCATTGTAGATATCAACCAGACGGACGATGCACAAAAGGACATTGAATGTCTCCACAGAATAGTGAGCGCCCTCAAAAGCTATCCCGGACAAGACAGGGTCTCTCTGGCTGTTGTGGGCAACGGGGAAAGAACTAATCTGGAAATACCAGACATAACAGTGGACTACTGCCCTGAATTGGCCAGACAGTTAAGCAGCATAGTAGGCGAGCGAAACTTCAGGCTGGGGCCGTAGATACAGCCCGGGCCACCAAGGAATCCTCGGAAGGAATCGCCCGGGCTGCGAAGTGGCCGAAAATAGACGCTAGCCCCCTTTCTTGGTATATTTGAGTTTCATGTTCCATGAAATTCCTTTCGGCGGCGTGACATCGGCCTCAGGATTCTTGGCCGGGGCAATACATGCTGGAATAAAGAGCGAGAATGAACTTGATTTGGCCATTCTCTGCTCTGAAACGCCCTGCACAGCCGCTGGCGTTTTCACTACGAACCGGATCAAATCTGCTCCCGTTAACCTATCCCAGAGACACATAGCAAAGAGGCAGGCACAGGCGATAGTGGTGAATTCGGGTTGTGCCAATGCTTGCATGGGCGGGCAAGGGCTGGCGGATGCCCGGGAAATGGCCAATCTGACAGCAGAAAAACTGGGTCTTTCTGCTGAGGATATCTTGGTTGCCAGTACCGGCATCATCGGGGTGCCTTTGCCTATGGCCAGGATTAGGGCCACACTCCCCAACATCAAACCAAACAGAGAAGGTGGTCACGATTTCTGCCGGGCGATAATGACCACGGATACCGTGCCCAAGGAAACGGCGGTCCGGGTAGATTCAGAAGGAATCGTATCCACGATTGGAGGAGCGGCCAAAGGAATAGGCATGGTCCATCCCAATCTTGCTACCATGCTATGTTTTGTCACCACCGATGCTGCGGTGAGCGATGGTTTTCTGCAATCGGCATTAGAGAAGGCAGTGGACTGCTCTTTCAACATGGTCAGTATCGACGGCGATACCAGTCCCAACGATTGCGCATTCGTATTGGCCAACGGGCTAGCTTGTAACGAACCTGTTGACGTCAATAGCGGCGAGGCCTTTCAATCAGCGCTGAATGCAGTCTGCGTTCATCTCGCTAAGAGCATGGCCCGGGATGGAGAGGGGGCCACAAAGCTCATTGAAGTGGCAATAGAAGGCGCGGAAGACCAGGCTGAGGCTCGGCAGGCGGCCCGGACCATCGCCAGTTCACCGCTGGTGAAAGCAGCCGTCCACGGCAACGACCCCAACTGGGGCCGTATGGTTGCTGCCCTGGGGCGAAGCGGGGCCAGGGTGAATGAGGAGAGACTGGATGTCTACTTGCAGAACGTTTGTGTCGTGAGGCACGGTGCCCCCGCCACCTTCAACAAAGAAGAGATGAAACTAGCTTTGAGCACTAGCCAGGATGTATTCATCAGGCTATGCCTTCATTTGGGAGATGGCCAGGCCACCGCT
This sequence comes from Dehalococcoidia bacterium, assembly GCA_046538185.1. Lineage (GTDB taxonomy): Bacteria > Chloroflexota > Dehalococcoidia > GIF9 > AB-539-J10 > RBG-13-51-36. The sequence continues at coordinate 4,283 of JBKHJJ010000012.1, read as the reverse complement.
TGGGGCTGCGACCTCTCTGAGGAATATGTTAGGATAAATAGTAATTATACTACATAATGCAGACAGGAATCATAGTAGTCAAGATTGGCGGCAGCACCCTGGGGAACCACGATACCACTTTAGAGGACCTGGTAGAGCTTCAGAAACAAGGCAGATCCCTGGTCGTGGTTCATGGCGGCGGCAAGGTCACTTCTCAGTGGTTGGACCGCCTGGGCATCCCTACCAGCTTTGTGAACGGGCTGAGGGTAACCGATGACCAGGGCCTGAAGGTAGTGACTGCGACACTGGGGGGCCTAGTTAACAAGGAACTGGTGGTGGCTATACAGGCTCTGGGGGGAAAGGCTGTGGGCCTGAGCGGGTGCGACGGTAATTTGCTATGGGCAAGCGTCAAGGGGCCCGGGTGGGGCTTTGTGGGGGAAGTTGTAGCCGTGGACGCCACTCCGTTGGAGCTATTGTTAGGAGCTGGCTATATGCCAGTGGTTGCACCAGTAAGTTTCGGACTGGTTGAAGGTCGGACGACGCTGCTCAATGTCAACGGGGATACCGCGGCTGGAGAAATTGCCGTGGCTCTGGGCGCAGAGAAACTCGTTTTCCTGACCGATGTTGGCGGTATTCACGATGGGTCAAGCCATACAATTCCCAGACTTAACCTGGTTGAGGCCAGGGACTTGCTGACCTCGGGCGTGGCTTCCGGAGGCATGATTCCTAAACTGGAAGCCAGTCTCAACGCGCTGACTGCCATACACGAGGTGCACATCATAGACGGCAGAGTCGCGCACGCCCTGCTTGATGATAATGCTGGGCTTCCTCAGCAGATTAAATTAAGGGGTACAGCAATTGTCCGACAGTAAGTGGCAGGAACTGGAACAGAGATTGTTCCTCAGAACGGTGAATAGAGTCCCTGTGACTCTGGTTCGCGGTCAAGGGGCTCTGGTTTGGGATGAGGAGGGCAGAGAGTATCTGGACTTCGTTGGTGGTTGGGCGGTGAATAGCTTGGGGCATTGCCCTCCGGTTGTAGTCGAGGCCCTGGAAAAGCAAGCCAGAACTCTAATTCAGACCTCCAACCAGTTCTATACTATCCCTCAAATAGAACTGGCACGACTGCTCGTTGAGCATAGCTGCCTTGATAGAGTGTTCTTCTGCAACAGTGGTGTGGAAGCCAACGAAGGGGCCCTGAAGCTCGCTCGAAGATATGGAAAACTTCGGCTCAATGGCGCCTATGAGGTCATTACCACCCATAGTTCTTTCCACGGGCGGACTCTGGCTATGACCGCCGCTACGGGGCAGAGCAAATTTCAGGAACCTTACATACCTCTGCCTAACGGCTTCGCAAATGTTGAATATAACAACGTGGACGCGGTCAAACAAGCGACCAGTGAGCGAACCTGCGCAGTAATGCTGGAGCCCATCCAGGGAGAAGGGGGAGTTAATGTACCTGATGACGATTACCTCAGAAGGGTGCAGAGCTGGTGTCGGGAAAAGCGTATACTCTTCATTCTGGATGAAATCCAGACGGGGATTGGAAGGACAGGAACTCTGTTCGCCTACGAACGGTATGGAGTTGAGCCAGACATAATGACCCTGGCCAAGGGGTTGGGCAGTGGGGTGCCCATTGGTGCTCTCTTGGCCAAGGAGGATGTCTCCCTGTTTTCCCCCGGTGAGCATGGCTCCACCTTCGGTGGCAATCCTCTGGTTTGTGCCGCTGCCTATGCCAGTCTTAAATACATCATAGATAACGATATACCGGGGAAAGTTGAGTGGGTGGGGAACTACTTCATGACCAGGCTGGAAGAATTGAAGCAGCAGTTTGAAATCGCTATCGAAGTCAGAGGCCAAGGGTTGCTGATCGCTCTGGAGTTCAGCCGGGAGGTCGCAGATCAACTGGTACTCGCTTGTGCGGACAGGGGTCTGCTGGTTAATAAGGTGAGGTCCAATGCTTTGCGCTTCATGCCCCCACTTATCATCACCGAGAAAGAGGTAGACAGGGCAATAGGCATTCTGGTCGATATATTAACAGAGAAATTCCAGGCTCCCGGTGCGGAATCATAGATAGAAGGGTCTGTCAGAGTTTGTTCAAGATTCAGAGCCTGGTTAAGCGAGAAGGAAGGTTGAGAAATGTCAGATAAGGTAGTATTGGCCTACAGCGGAGGTCTGGACACCTCCGTAGCCATCAAATGGCTTGAAGAAAGATATGGCTTGAAGGTGATTACCTTCACGCTGGATATAGGAGGCGTGCCCGACCTTGAGTCTATACGACAGAAAGCGCTCAAGGTCGGAGCGATGAAAGCAGTCGTGTCGGATGGTAGGGAATCCTTTGTTCGGTCGTTTGTTTTTCCTGCCCTCCAGGCCGATGCGGTCTACGAAGGGCAGTATCCCTTAGCCACCGCTCTGGGGCGCCCTCTGATTGCTCAACTTTTGGTGGAAACAGCTAGAAAGGAAGGAGCGACAGCGGTGGCTCACGGCTGCACCGGCAAGGGCAATGACCAGGTAAGGATTGACGTAGGCGTGGCAGGTTTGGCCCCCGAGCTTAAGGTAATTGCTCCTGCTCGGGAATGGAATATGACTCGGGAGCAAACGATAGAATATGCCGAGGCTCACCATATTCCTGTCCCTATCACCAAGGCCAGTCCCTATTCCATCGACGAAAACCTGTGGGGCAGAAGCATCGAATGTGGTGTACTGGAGGACACCTGGAATGAACCTCCCGACGATGTTTTCCTGTGGACAAAATCTCCTGAGAAGACGCCGACCCAGCCTGCTTACCTGGAGATTGGTTTCGATCAGGGGATACCGGTGAGTCTTGACGGACAGGAACTGGACGGAGTTACGCTGATTCAGAGAGTACATGACCTGGCTGCTCAGCATGGCGTGGGCAGGATTGACCATGTCGAAAATAGGCTGGTGGGTATAAAATCGAGAGAGGTTTATGAGGCGCCGGCTGCCACGGTGCTGTTGAAAGCTCACCAGGCCCTGCAGGATCTGGTGCTGGCGAAGGCTCAACTCCGGTTTAAGGCGAAGGTAGCCGCCGAGTACGCCGACCTGATCTACAACGGGCTGTGGTTCACAGGTCTGCGGCAGGACCTAGCCGCCTATGTCCAAAGCACACAGAGATACGTTACGGGAACTGTGAGGGTAAAGCTTTTCAAGGGCAATTGCCAGATAGCAGGGAGAAAGTCGCCTTACTCCCTATATGACTGCAGCCTGGCTACTTACGACAAGGGCGATGCTTTCGACCAGAGTGCTGCCCCCGGCTTCATCCGTATCTGGGGCTTGCCTGCGAGCACCCAGGCCAGAGTACAATCTCCCAAGACATCCTGATGCTGGACTGGGTTAAACTTGGGGCAGGATACTGAGCAGGGAGGCTTCTACTAGGCGACAAACCCGGTGATGCAACCTTCTGCGCCGTTCTGCATTGCATTAGTCGACGGGCAAGCATCTGACAACACCTGACAACCTTTATGCTTCGGCCGAAAACGGAAAACCCGGCAAAAGTCTGCGGTGGCCGTGTGCCCCGGATATGGGTTAGTTGGGTTGCATGGGAATCTGTCAGGAGGAGGTGCAAATGAGAAGGAGACTACTTATTGTAGCGGCGGTGGTAGTAGCGGCCGGTCTGATTACCTATGGGCTCCTGCCAGCGATATATCCTCCGGTTCATTTTGAATTCGATTTTTGTCAGGGCGCCCAGGGCTGGGAAGCCGACTATGCTGAATATGTCCCAGATATGGAGGACACTATACAGTTCGAGGCAGGGATAAGACCGCTGCCATCGGAACTTGGAAGCGAGTGCACTGGCTATTATTTGCAGGGGATGAATAGCCCGGATGACCTCTTCATGTTCCTCAAGCGCCGATTAGGAAGTGCTGATGGCATAGAACCCGGTCAGGAGTACGGCGTAGAATACACTATAGTGTTTGCTTCGAACGCACCTACCGGCGGCGCTGGCATCGGTGGCCCTCCGGGCGAGTCTGTATTCCTCAAAGCGGGCGCCTCCGCGGTGGAGCCTGAGGTTCGTCTTGATTCTGCTACTGACTACTATGTGATCAATGTTGATAAAGGCCCGGGCAACAGCGGCGGAGGAAAGGCGGCATCGGTAACCGGAGACATTGCTAATGGGCTTCCCGCCGATGAAATTGGTACGGCAGACCCGCCATACATCTCCATTGTGCGACGACACACCCACAGCTACACGGTAACCGCCAGCACGGAGAGCGAACTCTGGTTGTTGGTAGGGACAGATTCTGGATTTGAAGGACTTACTGGCATTTACTATCAGCGTATAGAGG